>NZ_DOEM01000021.1:7744-73271 GCF_003533255.1 Pediococcus sp. | reverse complement strand
ATCGAAATCCTGCTGTGAGTCATCCTTATACGCGCTCCTTTGATTTCTAGTAATTTTCACTATTTGATTCATCTCAAATCCCCATTGCGTTAATTTTCTAATAGTCAGATAATGGAAAACAGAAACTGAGTTTTCAGTGAATACGTGCGAATGCGGGGGAGATATCATGAGTGGGTCAACACGGGGAATTTTATACGCGTCAATTGGGGCCATTTGTTGGGGAATTTCTGGTCCTATTGCGCAGCTATTATTTACCAATTACGATTTAAAATTGGGATGGTTAATCGGCTCAAAAATGCTCTTCGGTGGCATCATGTTGCTGGCTTTTGGTCTGACACAGCCCAAAGAAAGGCCAAAATTATTTACCATTTGGCGTGATAAAACAGCTATTATACATTTGGTGATTTTTACCATTTTTGGGATGACCGCGATGCAGGCAGTTTATTATAAAGCCGTTGCGGTTGGTAACGCTGCAACGGCCACCATTCTCCAATTTCTATCACCCGTGTTTATTGTGATTTTTACGATTGTGCGCTATAAAAAAGTTCCTCGGCGCGGTGATGTTTGGGCTATCGTTGCTGCTTTAGTAGGGACATTTCTATTAATTACAGGAGGAAACCCGACCAAACTCACAATCTCACCGGCAGCTTTCTTTTGGGGTGTGGTGACTGGTGTCGCAGCCGCTGCATATGTGTTGCTCCCAGAAAAGATTCTTGATCAATATGGCTCAATGACGGTTTCTGCGTGGTCTATGGTAGTGGGTGGCATATTGTTTAATTTCGTTCAACCAGTTTGGCGCGATGTTCCTAAGTTTGACGTTGCCGGATGGGCGGGCTATCTATTTATTGTCGTCTTTGGCTCGGTAATTGCTTATTTCATTTATTTGGCCAGTTTGGCGTATATTTCAGCAACTGCAACGGGACTGCTAGACGCGTTCGAACCTTTATCGGCGACAATTGTTTCAGTGATATTTTTAAACTTAATATTTGGTATCATGGAAACGATCGGAACGGTGCTAATTTTAAGTACAGTGTTTATTTTGGCGCTGGCTAACCGCCATTCATGAAAAACATGTAGAACTGTTCATCTTAATAGGGATGAGCAGTTTTTAGATTGTCTAGTTTTTAGTTGTTTTACTGGTGTGAAGTGCTAATATTTAGTTAAATGGAACCGGTTTACATAATATGAGGAAGATGAGGCTGATGCAAAATCGTTATTTTAAATTTTTAATGTATCTGGGCGTTTGGCTCGGACTGAATATTTTGTGGGGATTACGATCGGCAATTTTGTATTCTGGCGTTAGTTTTCCTACCATGTTTATGGGGATGATGGCCTTGTCATTTGCGCCAATTATAGGAGTTACCATTTTATTGCTGATGACGTTGTTTAGAAGTCGTAAATTGAATCTTGTCGCTCTAATTTGGATGATTTTGGCTAGTGTAACGTCGATGCCACCTATTTATCTGCTTTCAGTTAGTATGTTTAGTGTTGTGTCAGTACTTGTTTGTGATGCATACTTGGCTGTTATTATTTGTAATCGGGATCGACCAGTTAAAGCGGTTAATCAAGTTGCTTTAGGGCTTATCGTGATTTTCGTTCTTTGTTTATTGTCACCGGAAATAAGTGCTCGTTTTGCCATTAATGGCTATTCAGATCCGAACACCGCTATCAAAACTGAAGTTCAATTAACATCAAAAAATAATGATGCATTGCAAACGAATGGTCTAACGACGGTGACACCACGACGACCTAACGTTGAAATTTCGGGGGTCGGGAATATTAATATTAAGATTCAACGTATCGGCGTTTTTTATTTTTCGACTGTTGGTAACTATAGTTATGATTGGTAGAAAAATGAGATCATTATTAATTTAAAAAATTTAATGCGAATTGTTACGGTTGAGATGTTGAAAAAAGGACCAGATTTTTTAAAAATTATAATAGCAATCTAAATGTACAACAAAGGCTAAATATTTTGGTGAAAATCAGGCCGAATTTTATGAAACAATCGCGTAATTTTGCATTTGTCGCGTATGGTTTCTTGATTTATACCAAATTACTTTAAAAGGGGGTGATCACGTGCATAGCAAATATGATAAGTATATATTAGAAATTTTTGGGATTTTGGAATTTGTAACCTTCATAATAGGATGGCGCAAAGTCAGTGGTATTTGGGATTACTTAACAGCGGATATCCAGCATTCGTTTAAAATGATTCCAGAAATGTACCAACTTTCAAATCCTTTTGATTTTAGTGTTAGCATTAGCGGACTTCACACGAGCTACCTATTTGCGATTGGATATTGTGCCATTCTTATTATTCAGTACGTGGTGCTTCTTTATATAATGAATCAGTTTACGATGTGTTTAAAAGACTACTTTCACCTTCGGAAGACGACATTGGAAAAACATTTTCAAAGAATGTCTTTTAGTTTTTGGCTCTTGTCGGGTACAGTGATTGGCCTTCAAATTTTGAATTCTGTTTTAGCACAGCATGTTCGGTTATTTAAACCAGATTTTTTAATAGAAGTTATCGTGGTTTGGTTCTTAGCGATTGCTTTTCATTATGTGGCAAGTATTATCGTGAATATCAACAAATTTGTAGACAACTAAATAGGTTAAACAAACAAATCTCCGTTTTAGAAAGGCGGGTGAGTTTTATGTTTAAAAGGGGACAGGTTCTAAAAATTTGGATTATAGAAATAGCAATCTTGAGCTTTTTCATGATTTCAATACCGGTCCATGCTCAAGTTAATACGGGCAGTTCTGCAAGCACAAGTTCGCTAAAAAATTCATCGAGTTCCAATGCCTCAAGTATCGCTAAGCAATCTAGTAGCGCCACTCCAACGATGGATAAGGCAGTTTCAAACGCAAAAATTACGGTTAAATATGTGAATCAAAATAATAAAGAAATTGCGACCCAAAAAGTTTTGACAGGTAAGGTTGGCGCCAAGTATAACGTCACAGGTTTACAAAAAACAATTAAGGGCTACCAACTAAAAACGAAACGGAATGTAACGGGGAAATACGCTGCTGAAAATGCGCCAGTTGTTTTTAAGTATCAAGGTGTGAAAATAAGATTATCAATCCGTGATATTGATAACTTGGGTAACAACCTTAATACGGGGAAGAATCGTAATCGGTCAATTACTGGATATTATGGCAACATTTATAAGATTAAGACTTTAAAATCAGGCAAGGAAACATTTATCAGTAGTCCATCTGTACTAACTGGTTTATATCCTCTGAAAAATCAGACAATTACATTACGCTACACGAAAACGATGAATGATATTGTGATTGGTTCAGATAAATCGATAACCGTTTCGGGGATTATATTAGGCAACTTAGTCAACGTGATTCAAACGTATCCAAATGGCGAAAAAGTTGCTGTCATTGTCGGTAATGACGGGGTTTATCGAGTGGGAACCACCAAAAACAAATATGTGATATCTGGTTTCAAACAGCTTAAAACGGTTAAACGGGGGCGAACTGTCGAAACTATTTCTGCCAAAAGGACACGTACGAAAATCACAATTTTGCCGTCAGGTTATGTGCTTATTCAAAGAATAGGAAACGGTAAAAATTATCAAACGGATGGGTCAATGACCAGTCCGAGTGGTCACGTGACTAGTATTATGACGACTGTTAAAAATGGTATGAAATCTGAAGTTTCAGAAGAATTTGGCACATCACCTACTCAAGTTGTTCAGACGTGGCCGAATGGCGATATTTTAACAACCTTGATGATCAACAAGCATAAGCTACAGGTGACACTTCAAAATAAGGCAAAGAAAGTTCTGAGCACAAAGGTCGTCACAAAGAGTTTCGGTCATGGTCAAATTTTTAAGCTAGGCCAAAACCAGTACCTTGTTTATCGAGTTGGCGCTCAAAAGACAATCACCACCTCTTTAATTAATGGTAATCAGTACAAAAGGCAGTCATTTACAACGCATGGTGTGGCAAAGGTGTCGCAAGGCAAAATTGCTTTGAATTCAACCGCTAAACAGGCCTTAAAGAAGGAAAATTTACAGGCTTTTGTTAAAGCTATTTCTAGTTCGAAAAGTAATTCGGTTCAAACTAAAAAGCTGGCTGATAAACCAAAACGAGGTACAAAAAGTAGTAAAGGAGTATTACCAGCGACAGGTGAATCAAGACTATCGGCTGTCTTCGAAATTGGATTATTGTCAATTATGTGGATGATTTGTTTGGAAATTAAATTTTTATCATAAAATAAAAGCGTGTCAAACCGCAGTTACCTGTTGTTGACACGCTTTTTATTGGGGAAATGAGTATTTAATTCAATAGAAGAGCAGTTGATTGATAAGGTTTAAGCTCAATTTTGGGTCCAACCGTTGTCTGCTCTGGGTAGTTTGAAATTAATATTTTACCACTCCGATTAGCTAATGAATCTGGTAATTGAACAGTGGTTGATTTGCCATAAAAATTATTCAAAACTACTAGTGTTTGACCTTTATAATCTCTTAAGTACGCAAAAACCTGCGGATCATTTTCTAACAGAGGCTTAAAATCACCAAGTGAGATAATGGGTTGTGTTTTGCGTAATTTGATTAATTTTTGATAGTAAGCAAAGATTTCGCCAGTTACTAATTCGTCTTTTACATTCACTTCTGCCTGGTTAGTGGGCATCAACCAAGGTTTGTGAGTTGAAAAACCGGCATATTCTGAATTGTCCCATTGCATGGGTGTTCGACTGTTATCGCGAGACTTAGTTTTTACAATTTCAAAGGCTTCTGTGGCGGATTTTCCTGCTGCCAAGAGTTCTTTGTAGGCATTCTTACATTCAATATCAACGTAATCTGCCATTGAGGTATAGTCTGGATCGCTCATCCCAATTTCTTCACCCATATAAATATAAGGAGTTCCTCGCAACAAATGCATGGTGGTCGCTAACATTTCGGCGGATTTTGCTCGATAATGGACCGGATCGCCAAATCGATTAAGCGCACGTGGCTGGTCATGATTATTCCAAAAAAGCGCGTTCCAGCCGCCACCCTTTGCCATGCCAATTTGCCAGTCGTTCAAAATCTGCTTGAGTTTCATAAAATCAAATGGTGCCTTTGTCCATTTTTCGCCATTGGCATAATCGACTTTTAGATGATGGAAAGTAAAAACCATCGTTAATTCATGGTTGGCTGGTAAGGTGTATTGCACACTGTTGGCAATGGACGTTGAAGACATTTCGCCGACCGTGATGGCATCGGGGTCTTGTCCAAAACTAGCTGTATTCATTTCTTTAAGATAGTCTTGAACAACAGGCGTATCAGTGTAAAGCGTCTTGCTGGCAACGTCAGTAGGGGCGTCAACTAATTTAGTTTCTTTACCAGTGACATTGATGACATCAAAACGAAAACCATGAACGCCCTTTGCTCGCCAAAAATTGATTACTTTATAAAGCTCTTGTCGAACTTCAGGATTATGCCAATCGAGATCTGCTTGCGTAGGATCGTAGAGGTGTAAATAGTATTTTCCCGTGTTGCCAAATTTTCCCCAGGCGGGGCCGCCAAATTTAGATTCCCAGTTGGTTGGTAAATCGCCATTTGGTTTTGGATCGCGAAGATAATAAAAAGCCTGATACTTTTTATCGCCGGCCAAAGCTTTTTGGAACCACTCATGATCGGTGGAAGTGTGATTTAAAACCATATCTAGCATGATGCCGATGTGGGCTTCCTTCAATTTGGCCGCTAACTCTTCAAAGTCCGCCATGGTGCCAAAAGTAGGGTCGACTTTATAATAATCAGCAATATCATAACCATTATCGTTTTGTGGTGAAACAAAAAAAGGATTGAACCAGATCATATCAATGTTCAATTTTTTAAGGTAACTAATTTTGGCAATAATACCACGTAAATCACCGATACCATCGCCATCACTATCATAAAAAGATTTTGGATAAATTTGATAGATTACTTTATCTTGAAAAGTCATTTTCAGTACACTCCCTTAATTAATTTTTTGACGACGAGCAAAATCAACAAAATTAAACTTGTCGGGTCGATGAATTGATTCGGTAAATTCAAACAGCGTGGTGTCTTCCAAATAGGTCTGACTGCGAACGACCACTACGTCTTGATGGTCGCCTAATGCCAGCAAACGTGCGACCTCCTTTGAAGGATGTTCCACAGTAATCGTTTTGGTGGCGTAACTAATGATCAACCCTAGTTTATTTTCAAAATAATTATACAAAGAATCTGCTGCAACAGCGTGTGAGATATTGGGAACCACAGACTTTAAAACGTAGTCGCGGTCGAGAACGATTGGATTATCATCAATTGTCCGCAAACGCTCGACGAATGTGGCGGGTAAGTTTTGATCAGATTGATAATCGAAATTTTCAAGGGGCACATGCTGATCTTCAATGCACAGCACTTCAGTTTTTGAATGCATGTGTAATGAATTATTTAATTCCTTATAAGATGTAATTCCGGATACTGGAAAGTTGAAACGCTGTAGGTTTAAAACAACCGAACCTTTGCCACGGATTTTTTGAATGAAACCGTTTGTCAGCAGTTCAGCCAAAGCTTTTCGAATCGTTTCTCGAGATGTTCCATATAATTCGGCTAATTGAGTTTCACTAGGCAGGTATGTTCCCACAGGATAGATGTGATGAATAATTTTGTTAGCTAAATCGTGATAGATGGCACCAAATTTGTTTCGCATAACTGCTCGCCTCCTAAAGCGCTTCCATTCTACCACATTTAAACTAGTATAGACAAGTTGTAAAGGAAAATTTTCTACTATCAATGTGTGAACATACACTAATAGTGGAGTTAAATAAAAATAAAGCAAGATAGTTGACATCCTGTATATACAAGTTGTATGATGACTCTGTTGTTAAGAAAACGCTTTATAAAACTAAAAAGTAATTATCCAGATGGGAGGGATACAAATGTTTGGATTTGGAAAAAAGAAGAAGGTCGCTGAGGATAACACCATCTATGCTCCGGTTACAGGAAAGGTAATTGACCTTAGTGAAGTCAGTGATCCGGTGTTTGCACAAAAAGCAATGGGCGAAGGGCTAGGAGTGAAGCCTAGTGATGGCCGCATTGTGAGCCCAGTTGCAGGTACTGTCACGATGGTTGCCAGTACAAAGCATGCTCTAGGAATCAAAATGGCCAATGGACTTGAGGTTTTGGTTCATATGGGTGTCGATACTGTTGATTTAAAAGGCGCACCATTTACCATCAGCGTCAAAGTTGGGGATATTGTCAACGGTGGTGATGCAATTGCCACCATGGATTTGGATCAGGTTAGGGATGCCGGACTTGATGATGTGATCATTGTTGTCATCACAAATTCGGCTGATAAGTTAGATCATTTAGATCTAACAGCTGGTGATACAACAGCAAAATCACAAGTTGGTTCAGTAACTGTTAAAAATTAGGGGAGGTTTTTAAAATGGCAAAGGACTACACAAAACTTGCTTCCGACATTATTGAAAATGTTGGTGGCAAGAGTAACGTCAAAAGTTTGATTCATTGTATTACACGTCTTCGGTTTTATTTAAAAGATGAAAGTCTTGCTAAAGATGATGTCATTCAAAATTTGGATGGGGTTATTTCGGTTCGGCATGCACAAGGCCAATATCAGGTAGTAATTGGCGCAGCTGTGAGCGATGTTTATGACGCAGTTATTGCACAGTTAGGTCAAGAATTCGCGGATCCTGATGCTACTGCAGCAGCTGTTGCAGAGACAGAAGCTGCTGCGAAGGAACCAGATAATCGGAGCTTCACACAAAAAGTTAAGGATGGGTTTGATTCGTTAATTGGTGTTATTACCGGTTCCATGATGCCAGTTATTGGGTTGTTGGCTGCTAGTGGTATCTTAAAAGGACTACTACAGATGGCAGTTTACTTTAACTGGACAACCGTGACTTCACAAACTTATGTGATTATTTCTGCCATGGGTGATTCGGCCTTTTACTTCTTACCGGTCATTGTTGGGTTTACGGCCGCTCAACGGTTGAAAGCTAATCCTGTGATTATGGCTATTATTGGTGGCGTATTAATTTATCCTTCATTATTCTCAATTGCCACTGGCACAAAAGTAACAGGACATTTGTTAGGAATGGCTTTGAACACAAATTTGTTTGGCTTACCAATCCATTTGGTAAATTATACCTATAGCATTTTTCCCATCATTGCGGGAGCATGGATGGCACATTATATTGAAATTTGGTTGAAGAAATGGATTCCACAAATTCTCCAAATGATCTTCGTACCATTATTTGAAGTCATGATTGTGTCTGCTTTGATCATGATTGTCGTGGGCCCGATTATCACTTTAATCAGTACTGGAATTTCCGTAGTTTTAGATGCTGTATTGAAGTTCAATTACCCAATTGCCGGGTTGTTAATCGGTGGTTTCTATCAGATTTTGGTTATTTTCGGATTGCATTGGGCGATTGTACCGCTAATTGCTAACGATATCGCTTCTAAAGGGTACAGTTATTTAAATGCAATTGTGTCAATGACCATGGTGGCTCAAGGTGCTGCTGTATTAGCAATTATGATCAAATCAAAGATTGCTTCAGTTAAAGAGCTTTCTGGTGCTGCAGCGATTTCAGCCTTCGTCGGAATTACTGAACCTTCTATTTATGGTATTAACTTGAAATATGGCCGAGCGTTCTTGACGGCTAACATTGGGGCTGCTGCCGGTGGTTTGGTAACTGGATTACTAAACGTTAATATGTATGGGTTCACGGGTTCAATTATTGGGTTCCCATCATTCTTTACACCTGCTAAATTTGGTGGTGGAATTAGTAACCAGATTAATTTCTGGATCGCAACGATTGTGACTTTAGTTGTCGCTTTTGCCTGCACATGGGCATTTGGTTTCAAAGACTCAGATGTTGAAGCTGCAAAGAAAGTTACGCGTCGTAAGACAATTGGTAAAAATGCTTAATTAAAATATATTTTATGAAATAACGAATGATTGATGCGAACCCCCAGTATTGGACCAAAATCCAATACTGGGGGTTCACTTTACAAAAAGGTCGTCTCTGGACTCCCAATTTGCTATTTTTTTAAGTCAAAACACAAGATCAAAAGTGCATATCTTAGTCAACTTCACAGAATAATTGTTCTTATGTTATTAAGAAATGTGTTATCTTCATAGTGGAGGGGTGTATATGAAGAAGAAAAGATGGTTGTCAATATTTGGAGTGTTAGTTCTTATCATATGTGGCGTGGTTGCATACATATATTTAAATTCTGATATGTATACCGTTAATCAAGTGAATTCTAAGATGAATAGTATGATTAGGGGAAAAAATTACAAGCAAATGAAAGCTGTTGCTAATAATCAGGATACATATATCTTTTTAAGAAGTCTGTCTAGCAAAGATAGAGTTAATGATACCTCGGATTTTCAAGGGGGCTCTGACGAGAATGCATATTACGTTACAGTAGTAAAAAATCAAGATTTAAATGTTTATATGCGTAAAACGGGGATAGCTAGTTGGGAGATTCGTCGTGTTGAAAAACAATAAAAAAGCTGTTCAGTGAGCTTGAATCATGCGTTCTTTTGATTAAGCATATTTAAAGGTTCTGGGTCACTGTACAATTTGGAGTGTTTTGTGTAACATAAAAATTTAATCCGTATTTTTATAGAAGGGTCTTGCCATAAAGTTCGTTTTGGAGTATTATCAAAGCTATTCAGAATATTAAAAAATGCTGTGAACAGATAAGTAGGAACAAAGCGGATTTTAAAGAGAGCTAGGATAGTGAAAACTAGTAATGAAGCTGTGCCGAAAATGGTCTGGGAGCATTGCAGTGAAATTAAACTTTAAGCTGCGGGTGTAAAAATCCTTATGAATCGAGATGAACGTTTTTGCGTTCAAATAAAGGTGGCACCGCGGTCAAACGTCCTTTACTTCAAATTGAAGTAAAGGCGTTTTTTTATACTTAGGAAACAAAATTTAAAAACTATTTTGGGTATAAGGGAGAGAGACTTATGAACAAAAAACAAGGTATTTCAGTTAGAACGGTTGTGGCAATCGGAATCGGAACGGCAATTTTCTTCGTTTTAATGCGTTATATTCCAATTCCAACTGGTGTTCCAGACACGAATGTTAATTTGGCTTACGGATTTTTAGCTTTAATGGGTGCAATTTTTGGTCCCGTTGCGGGTGGACTGATTGCCTTTTTAGGGCATATGTTTAATGACTTAACTTGGGGCGAACCATGGTGGACTTGGATCGTGGCCGATGGCATCTATGGTATTTTATTTGGTTTAACTAAAAAATATTTAAACATTGAAAACGGTGATTTAACGGCGCGTAAATTAGTGCTTTTCAACGTTTACCAAATCGTCATTAGCATCTTGGTCTGGGGTATAATTGCACCAACTGGTGATGTGCTCGTTTATTCTGAACCAGCTTCCAAAGTTTATTTACAAGGAATTACGTCAATTATTTGCAATGCGCTTTCAGTTGGAATTTTAGGAACCATTTTGTTGGTTGCTTACGCACGGACCCGTTCCAAGAAAGGCAGTTTAAAGAAAGAGTCTTAATTTTATGAAGAAACCAATTATTAGCTTTCAGGATGTGAGCTTTCAGTATCAAAGTCAGTCGGAACCGACGCTCCATCATCTGAGTTTTGATATTTATCCTGGTGAAAAGGTGTTGATTGCCGGGGCGTCGGGTTCAGGAAAAACCACGATTAGTCGGCTGATGAACGGTTTGATTCCGTCAGCTTATCCCGGAGAACTAAGCGGTAAAATTTTCATAAACGGGGAATCGGTCACGGATCAAACGATCTTTGACCTTTCTTTGCGTGTCGGGACAGTTTTGCAGGATCCAGATACCCAATTTGTGGGATTGACGGTGGCTGAAGATATTGCGTTTGCATTGGAAAATGATGCCGAGGATCAGTCGGTTTTAAAACAAAAAGCGAAGGATTGGGCGAAACAGCTGAAAATCCCCGCAATTTTGAATAATCATCCTCAAGAAATCTCCGGTGGCCAAAAACAACGGGTTTCAATGGCTGGTGTTTTAGTGGATGAAGGTAAAATCCTTTTATTTGACGAGCCACTGGCCAGTTTAGATCCGATTGCGGGACGGGAATCGATTGAGTTAATTGATGATATGCAAAAAAATGGAGCAACAACCACGGTTATTATTGAGCACCGGATTGAAGATGTTTTATATCGGCCGGTTGATCGGATTATCTTAATTGATCAGGGAAAACTGGTCGCCAATGACACGCCAAATACAATTTTGAAAAGTGGTATTTTAGCTAAACTGGGATTACGTGAACCCTTGTATTTGTCTGCGTTAAAATACGCGGGAATCGATCTAACTCAGGTGGCTGATGTGGATAGTGTGGGTAAAGTAGCATTGTCGGCAAGTACGATCAGTGCATTACAGGCCTGGGTTAAACCACAACAGGCTCGAGTCCAAACAATGGATGTTAAACCGATGCTACAAGCTAATAATATTTCATTTAGTTATGATTCGAAACAAGTTTTAAATAAATTAAACTTAAACATTAATGCGGGTGAAATGGTGAGCCTAGTAGGTCGCAATGGCGTTGGTAAAACGACATTAAGTAACATTATTACTGGCTTTCTTCACCAAAGCTCGGGTGATTTGGTTTTGAATGGTCATTCGATTAATGAGGCGTCGATTAAAGAACGTGCCGATCATATTGGGTATGTCTTGCAGGATCCTAACATGATGATTTCAAAGAATACTGTTTCTGAGGAAGTGGCGCTAGGCCTGACTTTGCGGGCAGTTGCTCCAGATGAAATTGAAAGGCGCGTTGCTGAAACGTTCAAGGTTTGCGGCTTGTTTGAGTTTCGTCATTGGCCAATCTCGGCGTTGAGTTTTGGTCAGAAAAAGCGGGTCACGATTGCCGCAATTTTGGTTTTGAATCCGGAGCTACTGATTTTAGATGAACCAACCGCGGGTCAAGATTGGCAACATTATACAGAGATGATGACATTTATTCGTGACTTAAATCGTCAAATTGGTATTTCGGTGATTTTTATTACCCATGATATGCATTTAATGATGGAATATACAGATCGCGTTGTGGTGCTAAATAACGGTGTGATTGCTTATGATGATCAGCCGATGAAACTCTTCGCAAATTTGGATCTCTTGAAACAGGCGTCATTAGTGGAAACGAGTTTGTTTACATTGGCGCAACGGATCAAAGTTGATCCAGAAGCTTTGATTGCGAGCTTTATCAATCAAGAAAAGGTGGTTCAGACGAATGAATAACAATGTTTTGATTGGTTATAAACAACGTGATAACTTTGTGGATCATTTGACTGGAACAACCAAATTAATTGGTTTGATTGCGTTATCCGTGATTGGAATGGTGAGCTTTGACACTCGTTTTTTACTGGTGTTGACGATTGGTTCATTGGCGTTATTTCGGCTGTCTGGGATTAAATTTCATGAAGTTTCTTTTATATTGAGCTTTATTACGGCGTTTTCAGTGTTGAATCTAATTGCAGTGTATATATTTGGACCGCAGTATGGTGTGCATTTGTATGGGTCGGAGCATGTGATTTGGCAGGGAGTGGGCCCGTACAATTTGACGTGGGAGCAGCTGTTTTACGAGTTTAATTTGTTTTTGAAGTATATTTTTACGGTGCCGTTGGCGTTGGTGTTTTTGATGACGACGAATCCGAGTGAATTTTCATCGAGTTTGAATAGAATTGGGGTTTCGTATCGGATTAGTTATGCGGTGTCATTGGCATTGAGGTATATTCCGGATGTGCAGAATGATTATCGTCAGATTAGTAAGGCCCAGCAGGCGCGTGGAAATGAGATTTCTAAAAAGGGAAAGTTGACGCATAGGGTGAAGGCGGCGGCACAGATATTGTTGCCGTTGATATTTACGAGTTTGGATCGGATTGAGACGATAAGTCAGGCGATGGAATTGCGTCGATTTGGAAAGTTGAAGAAGCGCAGTTGGTATGCGGAAAAGCCGATGAAGAGAAGTGACTTTGCGGCGTTGATGGTGATTGCGTTGGTGGTTGTGATTGGGATTTGTTTGTTTAAGCTGAATGCGGGAAGATTTTATGACCCGTTTAGATAAAAGTGAGCGAGGCAAAACGATAAAAGGGAGAATATAAGCGTGCCGTAAGCGGGGGACTCCCCGCAGTAGGCAGGCTTATATTTTCCCTTTTGTTTTGCCGAGCTGTCCTAAGGCTCGGCGGAAAAAGGCAGGCGAAGAACCGGATGCGGGATCGCAATCCCGCGGGAGGTTTTCTTATGGGTCCTTTTTTGCTTTCTCGAGCTGTCCTAAGGCTCAGCGGAAAGCAGCAGGCGAAGACCGTAAGGGGGGGGAACCCCACGCAGTACGCTATGTTCAGAATCAAAACAGGTAATTTTTCACTTTTTTTAA
The DNA here is from genome assembly GCF_003533255.1 of Pediococcus sp. NCBI lineage: Bacteria > Bacillati > Bacillota > Bacilli > Lactobacillales > Lactobacillaceae > Pediococcus > Pediococcus sp. The sequence goes on along the minus strand of NZ_DOEM01000021.1, from coordinate 59,889 downwards.
TTTTTTTGTTTACATTTGGCATCCTGAAACGTTATTAGTATATGTAAGCCGTCGCGACACTTACTAAAATGAAAAGAAAACTTGGAGGGTATCAAAATGGAAAAGAATTGGTTAAAGACTGCTATTGCAGTAACAATGTCAGGTGAAGGTCATGAAGAAGGTCTCAAACGAAGTTTCGCTAATATGCCAGAAACTGTCACTGACGATCAGATCAAAGGCTTAGGCAGCGTTCTTGAAGCAGTTTCAAACGATAAATTTGATTTTGCAACTGTCACAACTACAGAAAAAATTGTAAACAACTAAAAATAAAAAAATCCCGCTCAAAAACTACTATGTACATCAAAAATCAAGGAGGATCCAAATATGAAACAATTAGATATGGAATTCGTAAGCAGTCTCGGCAAGGTACGTCACATTAAGTTGAAGTATGTGAATGAAGGGTTAGAGGCCCCCGCAGTAAAAACTGCAATGACACAATTAGCAGGTTTGAAATTATTCGTGAAAGATGACGAAGAATTATATGCCAAACCACAAGCTGCTAAGTATATCGAAACAATTGATACACCATTGTTTGATGATGATGCGATCAAAGCGTAATTAAATGAAAAGGGGTAAACGCATTCCGGGAACGGAGCGGTTACCCCTTTTTTGAGAGAGTTGAAAATAAAAAGTGCTTTTTTACGCCAGTTTTCAAAATTAGTGTTATAACAAGGGTGTTGGGGTATTCTAAACTAAGACAGACTACACAGCAAGCCGGAAGTGGTACTTGGTGGCTACTGAAAGATTACTGTGCTTCACCCAAAAATATAATTGGAGGTTTTTGATATGGCAGCAACAGCTTATGTAGAAAAAACCGCGCTTTTAGACACGGCAACCAAAGATATTTTTGACTGGAGTGACGATGCAACTCCATTGCGTGATGCAATGTGGGACAAAGTCATGGATAGCAACAATCATAATACCGATGCAACATCTGAGCAGGCCGCAAAGTGGGAAGACATGAATGATTCCGACTTAAAGGCTGCAGCTGAGAAGTTATTGAAGTAAAAATTGAATATTGAACGGCTTGTAAAGTTGCTCAAATTAAATAAAAGAATTAACGAAAATGTGTTATTTTCGCTAATTCTTTTTTCTATACTTTCATAAAATGGTCAGCATATATAATTAATCCAATAAACAAAAGACAAATACCGATGATGAAAAATGTTGTCCCAAACTGCAGCCAAGTGATTAAGGCACCCACAACCGGAAACAGTGCAATCATAACTAGGCTAAACATCATGCTCATAACGCTGAGTAAGGTGGCACGTGCGTTTGATGGAATTTGTTGTTGTAAAAAATCATTGAAAATTGGTTCTACCACTGCGGTTACCAAGCCAATTAGGACAAAACAGCCGGTTAAAATAAGGATGTGTTGAAAAATACTGAGTAAGAGGCCGACAATCATTAAACAGACCAGACCAACAATGAGCCGGCGTTTCGACCAGTGATTTTCCAGTGTCGGTGCACTTTTGGCACCCAAAATGTTAAAGCAGGCGGCAATCACAATGATCATACTAATTTGCCATCCCGAAAAATGGTAGTAGGTCATGAGGGTTTGAAAATAAAAAAAGTAGGTAGTGCCAATTGCCTCATAGCAGGCCAGAAACAGCATTAAACCAGTAGTGACGGGATGACTAGTCATAAACTGCCAGCTAGTTTTCAGGATTGTGGCAAAGCTTGTCGGTGAGTCGGTTTCGCTAGTTGTTGAAGAATGAGGTTCTTGCATTCGCAAAATTGCAATAATGGCCAAAAGAGACGTAAAAATATAAATGACGTAGGTTAGTTCGAAATGCCAATGCACAAAGAATCCGGCGACAATCAGTCCCAACATGTCAGCCAGTTCATAAATGGCGTTGAGATTGGCTGTGATTTTGAGATAGTGTTTCTCTAAATGGTCGGTCTTGAGAGTCTCAAAAATGAGGGCTTCGTTGGTGCCAGAGTTCAAATTATAAGAAAATGCTTGAATGATAAACGCTAGCGCAAACCACCAAAAGCCGGCTCCCGATAAAAAGAGAAATCCAGATAGGATTGCCATGATCCGACCCATAATTAAAACTGTTTTGTAGGAAAAGCGATCGGCCAACGTCCCAGATGGTACTTCAAATAAAAGACTGGCAACGTGAAAGATGCTTTCAAGGAGACCGACTTGAATTAAGCTCATGCCATGTTGGGTCAAATAAATGACCCAGAGGCTGGTAATGCTAAAAAATGCCCAAAAACTATAATGATAGTTGGCGTGGATGGTGCGTTTAACTGATAAATGATTTGAAAATTTAGTTTCCATGATGTCACTCCTATAAGTGTGTAGCGACCATCAAAAAAGGCGAGTCGAAAGTACGACCCGCCTTAAAGAAATTCAATTGTGGCTCATAATTAAGCACGCATTTGAACGGTCGCATAGTTAGATTGAGGGTTAAAAATGGACAGACTGGTCCCGTTAGCCTTCAAAATGTACGATTCCGCACAAACGATCCCCAAAAAATCGAGGTAGTCAGCAAGATGATTAGATGTTGAAATGACTGACATAAACGTGCTCCTTTCCGTGTAAATGATAATAAAAGTGTAGCATATTCATTTTTTTCGTACAAGGTGGTTTTGGTGATTGTTAAAATTTTTGAATTTAGTGTATATTTTGAACTGAACCTAAATGGAGGACAAAACGACTTGAAAGACAAATATGAAGTTTATCGATATACTGGAATCCCAGTGGTTAAAAATCGTTCTGGTAACTATGAGTTTAAAACAGACGAGTCCGGTCAGGTAAAACCTCATGATTGGCGAACAGGCAAACATACTAAAGGCAAGTTTAAGCGAAATGGACAAGTATTTTTAACAGAAAATAATTTGTTTGTGACCGTAATCGAAGTTGAAAAAATGCCATTTAATCGCCGCCATACTGTGACGCCATTGCAACGATTCACTTCGGAATTTATTAATGAACAACTTTTAAAAACAGGCAGAAAAGCTGTGAGGAATCTTCAAAATGATTAAATGGTCAGATAAAAAAATTAAAGAGTTTCGAGTCACCTTACTAAATTGGTATGATGCCAATTGCCGTGACCTTCCCTGGCGTCAAGATCATGAACCTTATCACATTTGGGTTTCAGAAATCATGCTCCAACAAACACAGGTAGCTACGGTAATTCCGTATTATCAACGTTTTATGAAGCAGTTTCCAACGATTGAAGCGCTGGCGCAAGCGCCCGAAGATCAATTACTGAAAGCATGGGAAGGCCTGGGCTACTATTCCCGGGTGCGCAATATGCAGCGAGCCGCTCAACAACTATTGGCAGATTATGACGGTCAGTGGCCGCAAACTAAAGCCGAATTACAGGAACTCGTTGGGATTGGACCATACACGGCGGGTGCCATTGCGAGTATTGCGTTTAATCAACCGGAACCCGCAGTGGACGGCAATGCGTTTCGGGTATTTTCTCAACTTTTAGAAATTGAAGCAGACATTACGAAACCGCAAACGCGTGGTATATTTGAGGATGCAATTCGCCACATTATACCTGCTGATCGGCCAGGTGATTTTAATCAGGCTATTATGGATTTGGGCGCGAGCTTTATGACAGCCAAGAATCCAGATAATGTCCATTCACCAGTTCGAGAATTTAATCAGGCGTACATAGATGGGCGTGTGGCTGAATTTCCAGTCCGTTCGAAACGCTTGAAACCAGTTGATAAACACTACTTTGCGTTAGTTTTGCAAACCCCTAAAGGTTACCTTTTTCAGCAACGTGCCAGCAATGAACTACTAGCCAAGTTGTGGCTATTTCCGCTGATAGATACAGATCAGTTAAAAGTGGAGAATTCTGATTTGACTGATGACATGGTTATCGAAGCCGCTGAAAATAAATTTCTGGCCGACACTGAAATTAAAGCTGACCTTCAATTCGTGGATGCACCGATTGTAAATCACACGTTTACACATCAAAAGTGGCACGTCACATTAGTAAGTGCTGAACTTCAGAATCAACCAGACTTGAGTCATTTTGCTGGTCAGGTGGTCCCTGTCGAGAAACTGGCGACGATGGCATGGCCGACACTGCAAAAGAAACTGTGGACAGCCTATGAAAAACGGCAAATTAAGTTATTTTAAACAAGAGGGATATAAGCGTGAAAACTTTAATTATTGTGGCTCATCCAAAATTGATTGAGTCTGGAACTCAAAAATTCCTAAAAACTAGTCTCACTAAAATGGAAGATGTGACGTGGCATGTATTGGACGTGACCCAACCTCATTTTGATGTGGCTGCTGAACAGGCTTTGCTACAAAAACATGATCGGATTATTTTTCAATTTCCATTGTATTGGTATAGCGCACCGGCTGTTTTAAAACAGTGGGAAGATGAGGTGCTAACCCGTAATTTTGTTTACGGAACTCAACGTGCACTAGCTAAAAAAGAACTGGGCATTGTCGTTTCTACTGGTGATTCTCAGCGTGGTTTTGTAGCTGGTGGGGAGGAACAATTCACCTTGTCGGAATTTCTACGTTCTTACCAAGCGTTGGCAAATAAAGCTGGTATGACTTATTTACCTCCGTTTTCAATCTTTCAGTTTGCTTATTTAACTGAGACGGCGAAACAACGGTTGGTCATTGATTATCAACAATATATTACCAATGCTGAATTTCAAAATTTTCATGGACGTGAGTTATGGTTTGAAGATCAACTCAAACAAAAACTAGCAGATTCACCTGATTCGCAAAAATTAACACAGATTTTGACGGCCATTCAGGATAATCGGGAAGATTTGGAAGAATTGGGTTGGACACTTTCAATGATCAAAGATGACGAGGATGAGTAAATTGGATACCAATGAATGGGTAGAAGCACAATTAAAAGAGTTATCGAAAATGAGTAAACAGTATGAGGATCGGGCCTTTTATCTAGCCTTACTTGATTTAGTTGAAGAGCAGCAAAAACGTTTAATTCAAAGTCAGGGTGAGGTTGATGGTCGAACTTGGAATCCAAGCAAATGGTAGTTTATCGAAAAAAATTTAAATTATAGCTTGATTAAAAGAATTAAAATGGTATGATAAAAACACATCTTCAATTCAAGGGAGTTTTAATTATGAAAATTAAACCACAAACTCAATTGAATAGCAGTCGTTATTACTTTTGGTTTTTCCATGTGTGATTTGTGGGAGCCAAAAGCGTTTTAGAGTGAACTAAAACCGGCCGCACAGATCACGTAAATGACTGTGCGGGGGTATAAAAGTGTTACTGAACCCTTTTCAGTCATTAATCGTGACTGGGAAGGGTTTTTATATTTTATGAGGAGGAAGAGACATGAGTAAATTGATTGGTCACATGAAAAAAGAGTTAGCAGAGTTAAAGCCTTCAGATATTTTGGCGTTTAATCAGGAAATTGCGGAGATTCCCGATATTGTCAAACTGACGTTAGGGGAACCTGATTTTAATACACCGGAGCACGTTAAAGCTGCTGCAATTCGAAGTATTGAAAATAATGAAAGCCACTATACTAATTCGCGGGGGACGTTAGGATTGCGTAAAGCAGCTGCCAACTTTTTGAAACAAAAGTATGCATTGGATTACAAACCAGAGTCGCAAATCCTAGTCACAACGGGTGCCACCGAAGCCATTTATTCGTCGTTAACTGCAATTTTGAATGCGGGCGATACGGTAATTGTGCCAACGCCAATTTTCCCATTGTATATTCCGATTACGATGTTAAATGGTGCCAAGCCAATCTTCGTGGATACCTCCGATAATGGATTTATTCTTTCACCAGAGAAGTTGGCTGCCGCGATTGAAGCAAATAAGGATACGGTAAAGGCCGTTGTCCTTAACTTTCCTAATAATCCAACCGGCGTAACCTATCAACGTGAGGATCTCGAAAAAATCGCGGCCGTTATTGCTAAATACGATATTTTTGTCATTAGTGACGAAATATATAGTGAGCTAACTTATGAAGGAACCCACGTTTCAATGGGGACCATTTTGCCAGAACAAACCCTTGTTTTAAACGGCGTTTCCAAGTCACACGCGATGACCGGTTGGCGAATTGGATTGTTGTGTGGACCAGCGGATGTGATTACTCAAATCGGCAAAGTGCATCAATTTGCGATTACTTCGGCAACCACAAACGCCCAAGCTGCGGCTCAAGAAGCGTTTGAAAACGGGATGGATGATGGGCAGAAAATGCGCGCCGTTTATCAAACCCGGCGTGATTTATTATTAGAAGGTCTGACTAAAGCCGGGTTCACCTGTGCGAGTCCTAACGGGGCATTCTACCTATTTGCCAAAATTCCAGCAACTTTGAATCAAGATAGTTGGAAGTTCTGTTACGATTTGGCTAAAAAAGCAAAAGTGGCTGTGATTCCGGGAGCTTCGTTTGGTCCTGGTGGTGAAGGCTACGTCCGAATTAGCTATGCAGCTAGCACGGAAGATTTAAAAAAGGCAATTAGTCGTATTCAAGACTATGCAGCAAAACAGGCGTTATCAACTGTCAACTAACACATAATACGAGGAGTGGTCGATATGGATCAGATTAAAACCAAGAAAATTAGTAAAGAAGTTGTGATGAATACCTTAAACGGATTATCAATTGGAATTATTGTGGCGTTAGTCCCAAGCGTGTTATTGAATCAATTGTTAACTGCCCTATTACCAGTATTTCCAGCGGGCAGTAGTATTATGATGATGACGAATGCCGCGATGGTATTGTTACCAGCAGTGAGTGCAGTGTGCGTTGGGATGCTGGCTAAATTTTCACCGATTCAAACCACTTCAATTGCCTTAGCCGCGGTGATGGGAGCTGGCAATTTTAAAGTCGGTACCAACGGATTTTTAGTGAGCGGTACAGGAGATGTGATCAATATTGCGATCACCATTATGATTGGTTACGTGCTGATTTTGTTATTAGGCAAACGGCTAAAAGCTTACACGATTTTATTAATTCCAACTTTAGTGCTGGTGATTGCCGGCGGAATTGGGATTTTAACGTTGGGTCCCGTTAGTGGGATTACAAAACTTCTCGGTATTGGAATTATGCAATTAACCAGTTTACAGCCATTACTGATGGGTGTTTTATTAGGAATTGTTTTTGCACTTTTAATTATTTCACCAATTTCATCGGTCGGTATTGCTGCAGCTATCAGTATTCATGGCGTGGCAGCTGGTTCAGCAAACTTAGGGATTGTTGCAGCGGGATTTGCCTTGGCAATCTATGGGTGGAAAGTAAACTCAGTAGGGACTTCCTTGGCCCACTTCTTGGGATCACCAAAGATGCAAATGGCAAACATTATGTCACGCCCAAAATTAATTGTGCCAATTATGATTAACGCTGGAATTTTGGGTGGCCTCGGGGCTGTCTTGAATATTCAAGGAACTGCAATGAGTGCTGGCTTTGGTTTCTCCGGATTAATCGGACCTGTTGCCGCACTTAACGGGATGGAACAAGTTACAGCTGGCTCGATAATTTTGGTAACCATTATGTTTCTTGTGTTACCAATTGGATTAGGATTGGTCAGCAATTACCTGTTTGCAACGAAACTCCATTACTACGAAAACAGTGATTTTGAGTTGAATTACGCTTAAAAAAATTTTGAAGTTCAGATTGAGTAGCCTCTATAAACGAAAAAAACGGTGTTCAAATTTTTATCTAGAGATTTGAGCACCGCTTTTTATTAATCAATGGCCAACAGTTATTTGTAACTAAAGCTATTGGCTTATATTGAATGTATAAATTCACATTCGTTAAACGTTCGTTGGATTATCAACAAGACATTCGTAGATAAAAGAAACAGCATCGTTAGAATTTTGAGTTGTGTTCATATATCTCGTCTCCTTATTTGAATAATTAAAACAGTATGATAACCATTGACATACATTCTAATCACTTTATAATTAATGCCAACACATTTTATAAAGAAGGAAATTATAATGGCTAGTTATATTATAAATGATAAGAATTTTGATTGTTATGAGGTTATTCATGGAGAATTTTTTGACTGTATGAACGAGGTCTTATCAAATGCCTAAAAAAATATGTGATGTCTATGACCCGTTATTACCTACATTACTAATATCAATTCACAAGATATATGTCAAGCAAATTTTAAGCGGCAAAAAAGTCATTGAATATAGAAAAAAGTTTTTTAATGATCCGTTTCAAGCCTTTGTTTACACTACTGGAAAAAATGGTGGTATTGAAATGTTTATCAAATGCGATGCCCCAATTATAGATAATGCACATAAGTTAGCTACGATCGGGGAAACGATTCAACACGATAATTACGGTGATATATTTGATTACTTCAAAGAAAAAAATACAGGATATATTATTCCGATTATTGAAGTTTACCAGTTTAAAAAGGTAGACCTTCAATATTTACGTACAGAATTACCGAGTTTTGTTGTTCCACAAAAATACTTATTTTTAGATCGGCAGGATAAACAAAATCTACTTAACTTATTATTGCAACAGGTATGTTCGAACAAATTAATAAATAACTGGGATTTTTATTTTAAACAAGCAAAAAAATGTATTGACTTAATCAATGATAATTAGGCAAAACACATCTGTAAAAGTAGCTGAAGCAGTGATTAAGAAACAACTGGAATTTGCTCTTAATTTTTCTACTATAAGATCTGGGAAAGCTTATCTGACAAACTTTTCTAAGCATAAATTAGTGTCTGGTTTCATTGAAGGCTTTGAAGGACTTGAAATGGTATATGGAATGTATAACACTATTTATCGAAAAACAAGCAATTAAATAAACGATTTTCAAAAAGATAGGTGACTAAAATGATTAAAGACTTTGTTTCTAAGAAACCAGCACTATTTATATTTAATATATTATTAAGTGTTGTAAGTATGGGAAGCTCTGCAATTGGTAGTGTAATTTTTGCGTATTCTTTTAATGCGCTTAATCAAAGAAATTTGGCCAAATTTGTTCAAATGAATTTTTTGTTTTTTGCATTTTCAATATTATCAGATGTTACAACCTATCTTTTCTGTGTCTATTCAAAAAAAATGATTCAAAACTATAACCATGATTTACGGTATCACTATATCCAAAGTTTGATAAAAAAAACTAATTTTTCTGAAATAGATGTCAATAAGCATATTAATGCACTGACCAATGATTTATTATTACTATCTGAAAAATATTTGTGGGGATTTTTAAAGATGGTTAACGCAGTTTTTAAAATTGGCTTTTCTATTTTTGCTTTATTTCCATTTCATTGGTCTTTAGTGTTAGCTTCTATGTTTTTTGCAGCATTAATGTTGACTGCTCCAGAATTCTTTAATAAACGCTTAACTAAAGTTACGGAAGACATTTCATTATCTAATCAAAAGTTGATATCAACTTTGAATGATTGGCTTGGCGGATTGTATGATTTGAGCTGGAGTCAGGTTACAAATAAGTTATGGTCAATAATAAGCCCTAAAGCTACAGAATTAGAGGATAGCTATATTGAAGAGGCAAAAATAAATAGTTTTGTTGGTGAGTGGAGTAATATTATTTCAAATATTTCTACTGTTTCTTTAACTATTTTAGCGAGTATTCTTTATTTTAATGGATTAGTTCCCTTCGGAATTGTAGTAAATATTGGGAGTTTTATATTTTCAATATTTACTGGACTTGTCACAATCAGTAATAATATTGCAACACATATATCTGGGAAACCAATTAGTAAAAAATATCAAGAGATACTATATACGGTTGATAATAGAAGAATAGAAAAAAACATATTATTACCAAATATGTCAGTAAAACTTTGTGCAAATAACTTAAGTTACCGCTACAAAGATAAAATAATTAAATACCCTGATTTTAATATCAAGCAAGGTGATAAGGTTGCATTAGTTGGTCCTAGTGGAGTTGGAAAAACCACTTTAATTAATATTCTATCAGGTGAACTTTCAGATTACAGTGGAGAGTTCACGTTAAATGGTCAAGAAATTAAAGATATTAGTTTGAATTCGTTACATCACTTGATAGGGATTGTGCCACAGCATAGTCACTTGTTTAGGACTACAATTGCTGAAAATGTTTTGTTATTTGACGAAACGTTGGAAGATAAGTTGCCTGATGCTTTGAATGAAGTGAACTTATCTGCTGTCGTAGGTAATTTACAGCATGGTATAGATACTGTAGTGGGTCCCAATGATGAAAAATTATCCGGTGGCGAATTGCAAAGAATTTCATTGGCTCGTGCATTAATTCGTAATAAAGAATTTTTGATTATAGAAAGGAACTTCTGCTTTGGATGAAAGCAATGCTAGAGACATTGTGAGACGGTTGCTGAGTAAAAAGAGTATTACTTTGTTAAGATCACACATACTAGTGATCGGAAGTTATTGAGTGAGTTTGATCAAATTATTCAATTGAGCTAAAAACAGATAATATCGATGTGGGTGTAAGTTCCAGCTATAAAGTTAAAATAAAATTAAAAAATATGTTGACTTCTCATTTTATCTCGCTATAATAAGTTTATTAAATCAAAGGGAGATGAAGTCACATGCAATGTACACATAAATTAGTTAACTTGATCAATTTAGTCATTATTAGCTTAATTATTAAAGTGCACGGTGCTGTGACTTTAACCTTTTAGCTAATAACTTTTTAGTGAACCAAAAAGAGGATAAAAAAGTTACCCATCGTGCTTTCGAAGGAAAGATGCGGTGGGTATTTTTTTATCCTCTTTTAATTTGCTTTAGGCATTTCAAAATACTTTTTTAAGGGGATTTGAGTATGAAAAATAAGTGGAAAAAGCTAGGCACGGCGACACTTCTTTTATCAGTATTATTGGCAGGTTGCGGGAGCGCAAAGAGTTCCGAAGCCAAACATCAGAGTTTTAGTGTTATGGAGCAATCGGACTTAACAACTATTGATGGCTCAAAAGCAATCGATTTAACTTCTTTCAATATGATTAATAATACTGAAGAAGGTTTGTATCGAGTTGCGAAAGGTAACAAGGTCGTTGCAGGATTAGCAGAAAAAGTTGTCAAACCCACAAACAATGGGAAAACATACACATTCACACTCCGAAAAGGTTTGAAATGGAGTAACGGGGATGCTTTAACTGCAAAAGATTTTGTTTATTCTTGGCGACGAACGGCCGATCCTGATACGAAGGCTGGATATGCCTACATCATGGAAAACGTGAAGAATGCGTCAGCAATTTCAGCTGGCAAGATGAAGCCAAGCAAACTGGGCATTAAGGCGATTGGCAAACGAACTGTCCAAGTTACGTTAACCCAAGCTACACCATACTTTAAGTACTTAATGGCATTTGGGACATTCTTCCCACAGGATCAAAAGGCTGTTGAAAAGTATGGCACTAAATACGGTACTTCCAGCAAGTACATGGTTTACAGTGGTCCGTTTAAGATGGTCGGCTGGAACGGAACTAACATGAGTTGGAAACTTGTCAAGAACACGCAGTACTGGGATAAAAAGAACGTTGCTGTAAGCAAAATCCCCGTTAAAGTGGTTAAAGATCCGAACACTGCTTTGAACCTGTATCAAGCTGGCAAACTGTCTGATGCATTGCTTTCTGGTGAACAAGCTAGCCAAGAAAAAACTAATAAAGCGTTTGTGAAGTATGAACAGGGGCAAACTGCTTACTTGGCGATGAGTTTCAAGAAAGGCAAAGCAACTGCCAATGTTAATGTCCGTAAGGCTGTTTCGTTAGTAATCAACCGAAAGACTTTGACTTCAAAAGTTTTGGCAGATGGATCAACACTAGCAACCGGCTTTATGCCAACCAGTTTTGTGAAGAATCCCAAGACTGGTACAGACTTTACCAAGGATGCCAGCGTTTCAGAGGCTGTGGAACACAACGTTGCCAAAGCCAAGAAGTACTGGGCAAAGGGTCTCAAACAGACCGGAAAATCTAAAGTTAACTTTGAATTAGTGGTTAGTGACGACGATTCACAAAAGAAAGTTGCTGAAGCCGTTCAAAGCGCAGTTGAGCAAAGCTTGCCAGGTGCGACAGTTACAGTGCGTTCCTTGCCTGCCAAGGGCGCACAGAGTGCAGAGCTTAGCGGTAAATTTGATATGGCCGTTGTTCGTTGGATCGGTGATTACACAGATCCATTGACCTTTGCACAGCTTGAAACAACTGGCAACACATATAACTATGGTGGTTTCTCAAGCAAGACATATGACAAACTCGTTGCAGCAACTAATGGAAAAGATGCAAATAACGAACAGAAACGTTACGAAGACTTCGTTAAGGCAGAAAAACTCCTGATGCAGCAAGAAGCCGTTGTTCCACTTTATCAAGCTGTTCAAACTCAGCTTGTAAACACCAAAGTTAAAGGAATTGTCTACCATCCAACTGGTGCTCCTTATGATTATAAGTGGGCGCACGTTGAAAAATAGATAAACACATATTTAAAAATCAAGTCAATCTCGTGTAGAGAACGGCTTGATTTTTTGTTTGCGGATTTTTGAAGAGAATTCTTTAGGTAAAATGCAGGATACTGCCTTATTTGTGAAAATCGTCACTAAAATGCAACGTAATGCATTTTGAGTCCGTTTTGTTATGAAAATGCAGTATAGTGCATTTTCACATACGAACAAAAAAGTTCGGAACATTGGAGTTCCAAGCTGTTTCATTGTTATTAGGCTATTTTTAAAGGTTTTTATCCATATTAAATGTTAATTTTGAAAGGGTTAAACCTTCAGTTAACAAGTGATAGAACAAGGTCATTGTTCGTTTCTTCATAGCTGCCACAGTTTCGTGGTTGGCGTCTGTTAAGTATTCAGTTAAGTTATCGTCTGAATAATCAGCAGCCTTCTTGTCGATTTCAGCAACCCGTGCCCGTAATTGTTCTTGTGAGGCGGTTAAATAATCGATATCTTCTTGAATAAATTTGCTGTAGTGACCTTCCACAACGGATGAGAGGGCTCGGTACATCCAGTAAGCATCATCCAAATTCATTGTTTCGGAAGTGTTGCTGTAACTTGGGTCTGTGTCAGTAGCATTGTTGTAGAATGGCACGTATGGACTGAATGCAGGCACACCGAAGTTTAACCAGAAAATAGCGGAAAGCTCATCAGGCACGTTGTTACGAATTTGCAAAACGTGTGAGTTTTGAGTCCGGTTCATTGAAATTGGACGGAACTTCAAACGATCTTTATCGTCAGCATGACCAAATGGATCGTAAGGAGTCTCGTTGTAATGAGAGCTCAAAACGTAACCGACATCTTCAACAGAAATTTTGTGTTCTGTATGGCAAATGAAAGGTAACTCACTTGATTGTGGATCCTGTTCGATCTCTGGATTCAAGTAATGTTGACCAAACCAAACACGGGGTGTGTTGTAGTGACGGTCTTTTTCAGTAGAAGTGCCAAAAATGTGACGGAAATTCCAACCAGTTTTATCAGGGTTCAAATGATTAGTCTCGACAAATTCTTGGATACCTTCTGACCACATAAAGTTGTCAGGATCATTGAAGTCAATCTGTTGGATGGCAACCTGGTTTGCAGCAACTGCATAAGCATCATCGGGAATGCGTTGAGCAACCCAGTGATGGCCGGTAACGATTTCCATGTACCACACGTCATTCTTATCACTAAAAATAACACCGTTGCCTTCAGGTGAACCGTATTTGGCAATTAATTTACCTAAATAAGAAACACCATCTTTAGCAGAGTCAATATATGGTAAAACCATTGTTGGCATGCTGTCTTCAGCTAATCCGCCGGGAATCAAAGGATCATAAGCGAGACTCTTAGGATTGCCGTAGACACTTTCAGTAGCACTCATAGCGACATTTTTTTCGTTAAAGCCACTTTCGTCGTAAATTCCGTCTTTAGCAGGGTTGATATTTGGAACCGCACTATGGCGGTAGCCGTTATTTGGTAATTTAGCAGTAAAGCCGTTTTGTGACGAAGTGATTGTTTCGTTTACATCACTTTCTGCGGGATGCATATAGAAACGGTGGGGTGCAATTGGTAAAAATGTGTCGTCATTACGGGCAACCATGGTTGAACCGTCAATGGAAGCATTTTTGCCGACTAAAACTGTGGTACAAGCTTTTTCCATCAATGTAAAAACTCCCTTTATATATAAATTTGTTAAGTCCATTCTAACTCAAATTGATTTGGACTTCATTAGTGGCAAGTTAAAGCAAATTAAAACGATTTCATAAATGAATATAGTCTATGCTTTAAAAAGCTACTATACGAAATTTAATCACACTATTCAGCACTTTTATTTGCTTTCTTCAGGACTTTATAAGAATATAAACAGTGAAGAATGGAGCGATCATATGATATTATTTTCTAATTTAGTACTCGGACTTAACCACATTCCGTTTCCACGAACGACAGCAAAAATCATTGTGCTGATCATCATTGTGGTGGGCGGATATCTTTATAATTGGTGGCAAAATCGCCGATGAAAGCAACAAAAATTACTTTAAATGAGTTATACAATATTATGGAAACCAACATGGGTCCACAAGTTTGGCTGCAAGATGGCACTGATTGGGCCGAGTCGCCTTGGGAAGTTATTTATGGGTCAATTCTCGTACAAAATACCAATTGGAAAAATGTGGCACCAAGTCTATTGAAACTCAAAACAGCAACTAATTTTGATCCAGAAAAGATTGAACATTTAAGTTTAGAAGAACTCACAGATTTAATTCGTACCAGCGGATTCTATACACGCAAAACGCAAACTATTTTTAATATCTGCCACTGGCTCGAAAACTATCAATTCGATCTTGCCAAAATAAAAACTTATCATCAAGCAGATTTGCGCCATGAATTACTAAGTCTGAAAGGAATTGGTAATGAAACTGCTGATTACATTTTAATGTACGTTTTGGATAAGCCCAATTTTATGGTTGATGCCTATTCACGGCGGTTGTTTGGGTGGCTGGGATGTAAATTGCCTAGTCAATATCAACAAGCCCAAGCGTTAATAGAAGCTCAAGTTACTTTTGATCTTGAAAAATGGCAAAATTTCCACGCTCTTATTGTGAACTATGGGAAAACAGTAAAAACAAAAATAGCTTTTGAAGAAAGTTTCCTTTATAACTATCAAGTAAATTTAAAATTGAATAAATAACTGCGTATATCCATAAATGATGAGTAAAAATCGTTATTTATGGATTTTTTTGTATAAATAATTAAAAATGCGTTGACTTTTTATGAGAAGATGCTAATATACAGTTATTGAATATTTATTCTTTAAATAAAAGAAAACATGAATATAAATACCATTAAGGGGTAACGATATGAAAAATAAATTTTTAGCATTAGGGGCAATTTTATTTTCAGGGATTTTATTTGCGGGCTGTTCATCAAGTAAGGCAGACAGTGATACGGAAACGATTAATGTCACACTAGCTGGTAATCCAGCGACGGCCGATCCGAATAAAGGCGGTGACACAAATAGTGGTAGTTTGTTTGCACAAACGGACGAAGGTTTATACAAACTCGATAAGAATCAAAAAGTTGTCGCGGGCATTGCGACGAAGGTTGTCACACCAACGAATGGTGGAAAAACTTACACCTTTAAAATTAAGAAGAACGCGAAATGGTCAAACGGTAAGGCGATTACAGCGCAAGACTTTGCAACTTCATTTCAGCGCCAAGTAGATCCTGACACTAAATCTCAAGTGGCTAACTTACTGACATATGTCAAAAATTATCAAGCCGTTCAAGATGGCAAACTGAAACCTTCTGCTTTAGGAGTCAAAGCATTGAATAAACATACACTTCAAATTCAGCTCTCAAAACCAGAGCCATATCTAAAGACTGTTTTAGCAACATCGTTGTATCCAGTTTATAGTTCGTATGTTAAAAAATATGGTTCTAATTATGGGACATCATCAACTAAAGTCGTTTCCAGTGGCGCCTATAAATTGGTTGGTTGGAATGCCACTAGGGATACTTGGTCATATGTCAAGAATCCTTATTACTGGAACGCCAAACAAGTTAAATTAAGTAAAGTGAACGTCCAGGTTGTTAAGGATGACACCACGGCCGTTAACTTGTTTAAAGGTAACAAAGTTCAAGAAACAGCGATTTCGGGACAAACCGTGAGTCAGTTTGCCAATACTAAAAATCTGAGCACACAGTTAATTTCGCGAATGGCGTTTCTCGAATTCAATTACAAACGTAAGGCAACCAGTAATGAGAACTTATCCAAAGCAATTAGCTTAATCCTAAATCGAAAAACGATGACTTCTAAAGTTTTGGCAGATGGTTCCGTTCCAGCACTTAATATGGTGCCAAAAGGGGATTCTACGGATGCTAAGAATGGTAAAGATTTCGCAAGTGAAGTGGGTAACTTACTCTCCTTCAACGTTGCAGAAGCGCAAAAAGATTGGAAACTCGCTCAAAAGCAGTTGGGCAAAAAGAAAATGACTTTAACAATGTTAGTTGATAACACCTCAACTGATAAACAAGTGGGGCAATACATTCAAGGCCAAGCGTCTAAATACTTGAAGGGGCTAACCATTGAAATTAAGCCAATGCCTCATTCCCAACATATTGGTGTTGCGTCAAATGGCGATTATGATATTAACCTAGATGGTTGGACGGGCGATTATCAAGATCCTGAAGAATTCCTCCAACTTGGTAATGGTCAAGATCCAGTGAACTTCACTAAATGGGCTGACAAACATTACACCAAGTTAATGAGTGAAATTGATGACACTAATAATCATACAACGAGTGAACGTTGGGCATTGATGCAAGAAGCTGATAAGTACTTGATGGCTAAACAAGGGATTGTGCCACTTTATCAATCGACAGCTACGCATTTAGTTAGCAAGAATGTCAAAGGACTTACCTATTCAAACCAAGCTGGAAAAGCGTTATATCAATACGCATCCGTAAAATAAAGGGAGAAATTGCTTATGACTGATAACGAAAAAATTACTATCTTACAAAACTTGATTCAAATTGAATCCGTAAATGATCACGAAGAAAAGGTTGCTGACTATATCAGCTCATTATTTGAACCCTATAGCGATCAAGTTCAAATTAAAAAGGTACCTTTCGCTGAAGGACGAACAAATTTAGTGGTTACGATGGGGAACAAAGCAGGCAAACACCTTGGCTTTAGCGGTCATATGGATGTGGTGGATCCTGGCAATGTGGAAGAGTGGCAACATGGCCCATTTTCTGGGGATGTTGACGCTGAGGCAGGAAAATTATTTGGCCGTGGGGCTTCTGATATGAAGAGTGGCTTGGCAGCCGCTGTAATTATTATGCTGGAATTGTTGGAAAGTGGAACTGCAATTGAAGGTCAACTCAAATTGTTGGCCACGGTTGGTGAAGAAACTGGTGAGTACGGGGCCCATGTGTTGACACAAGCAGGGTATGCGGATGATTTAGATGGTTTGATTATCACTGAACCACATATGGACGGCATTATCACGAGTTGTAAAGGTGTGATTGATTATCAAGTTACTTCAATTGGTGCGCCTGCTCATAGTTCGCGTCCCGATATGGGGATTAACGCGATTGATAATTTGATTCAGTTTTACTTAGCAGCCAAGAAATTGATGGCACCGCATAATGAAGTGAATCCTAAACTAGGCAAGATGACCCACAGTATTGATATTATTGATGGTGGCAAACAGGTTAATAGTGTCCCGGACTATGCCATGTTAAAAGGCAATATTCGTTCTATTCCGGAATATTCAAATGATCAAATTTTTACGGACCTGCAAAAGATTGTGGATGATTTGAACACGAGTGATCCTAAAATGAAGTTAAAGATTGAATTCATTTATCCAGAAGTCCCTATTATTAATGGTGAAAATCTCTTAACTAAACTCGCTCAAAAAATTAGTGAACAGTACTTCGACCAGATCCTGCCTGTTGAAAGTTCTTCGGGTGCTAACGACGGGTCCGAGTTTGTCCAAGCCAAGAAACAATTTCCAATTATTCTCGTGGGTCCGGGGAATAATTCCTCTCACGGTTATGACGAATATGTCGATATCGCTCAGTATTTGAATAGTATTAACTATTTGAAAGATGTTGCCGAGCAGTTTGTAGGTGTTAGCGAGTTTGCTGAAGTTCAAGATTAGCCTTCTTTATCTGCAACCAAGCCTTTCAAAATTAACTTCAAGCCAGCTTCAAATTGTTGTTTTGCCGACTCAGAATTTCGACTTTTAACAGAGTTTTGCATGTGCACTAAGTGTTCATCATGGGTAATTTGATGAATTTGCGTTACCTGTTCATGCAAGTAGGCAGCCTGTTTGTCGTTGATCTCAGTGCGAAATTGGCGTTCTTTTGAAAGGTCGATCACTAAACCAGTTAAAAAGAAATCAATTGTGGACATCGCGGCACTGCCTTGGGTTTCACTAAATCCGGCATCGACTAAAATTCCAATAATGTGATTCATTAAGGCTAAACGCACTTCAGATGACGGGATAGTTTCGATCATGAGCTCGGCGGTATGGGGATGCGTTGTGTAGACATCGAACAAATTGTTAAACAATTGGGTAAGTTGAGTTTTCCAATCTAAGTTGGCATCAGGAAACGAAATTTGAGCGGCAATTTCATCAGCCATAGCTTGTAAAATTGCTTGTTTACTTTCGAAATACCAATAGATTGTGGAAGCATCAATCTGTAAGGTTGTGGCGACCTTGCGCATGGAAAACTGGTCTAGTGATTGGCAATTCGCTAAAGTTTTTAGTGAAACTTGAATAATTTGGGGACGTGAGATTTTTGATTTCGGCATGATTTAAACTTCCTTAGTTCTGTTTTTTAAAACTATTTAAACACTAATTTGAAATAATATCTTGTTTTTCCAGAGGGACAACAAGCTTTTTCAAAATTGGTGTTTTTTTAGTTGACTTATCCAACAGTGTTGGATAAATTAGTATAGTTATCATAATAGCATGGATGTCAGAACGGAGGAAAGTATTTGAAAATTTTAAAAGATCACGCACGAAAATACTGGGGAGATATTTTGTTGGCCATGGTGACTGTCGTTGTAATGGCAGGATCAACCCTTTGGCAGCCTAAGTTATTACAAAATGTGATTAATGCCATTTTAAAAAATCAGAATCATAAAATCGAAACGTTGGGGATTTATTTAATTGTGATTGCCGTGATTGGCTTAGTTGCGGGTATTTTTAACACCATTCTCTCCGCTAAAGTCGCGCAGTCAATGAGTGCGGATATTCGGGAAACTGTTTTCCGAAAAATTGAAACTTTTTCATTTGGAAATATTGAAAAGTTTCAGGCCGGCAATTTAGTAGTGCGCTTAACAAATGACGTCAATCAAATCCAGAATTTAATTATGACGGCGCTGCAAACCCTGCTACGGGTGCCGATTCTGTTTGTGGGGGCGTTTATTTTGGCGATCAACACAATCCATCAATTGTGGTGGATTATTCTGGTGTTGGTCATTCTCGTGTTTGGTATTTCAGCGGCCACGTTTGGTCAGATGGATCGCCATTTTGGTCTGATGCAGGGCTTAATTGACCGTGTCAATGAATTGGCAAAGGAAAACCTGATTGGAGTGCGGGTAGTAAAATCGTTTAATCAAGAAAAAAATGAAAAAGATCGTTTTAATGAGGTTTCAGACAAGTTAAATGAGCAAAATATTTTTGTTGGAACCTTGTTTTCAGTTTTGATTCCGGCATTTACCTTAGTTGGAAACTTAGCAGTTGTAGCCGCAATTTATTTTGTGGGCGATTTGGCTAAGAGTGATCCCGGTAGTGTGGCCGCAATTGCTTCGTTTGTGAACTATTTAATGCAGGTTATGTTTGCCATTATTATTGGCGGCATGATGATGACCTTTAGCGCCCGAGCAATGGTTTCACTACAACGAATTCGTGAAGTGCTGGATACGGCGCCAGAGATTACGTATTCAAACTCAACAGAGCAGGAGTTGGATGGTTCTGTTGAGTTTGAAAACGTGTCATTTGCCTATGCGGGTGATGAAACGCCAACTTTAAAGGATATTAATTTTAAGGTAAAAGCAGGCGAAATGGTCGGAATTGTGGGCGCTACTGGATCCGGAAAGTCTACTTTAGCGCAGATGATCCCGCGTTTGTTTGACCCGCAAACCGGAGTGGTTAAAGTTGGTGGCGTTGATTTGAAGCAGGTAAATGAACGTTCACTA
The DNA here is from genome assembly GCF_003533255.1 of Pediococcus sp. Taxonomy (NCBI): domain Bacteria; kingdom Bacillati; phylum Bacillota; class Bacilli; order Lactobacillales; family Lactobacillaceae; genus Pediococcus; species Pediococcus sp. The sequence continues at coordinate 39,757 of NZ_DOEM01000021.1, read as the reverse complement.
CGCAAATCAGTCGCTTTTGTTTTGCAACGAGCCATTTTATTTTCAGGAACGATTGGGGATAACTTAAAGCAAGGTAAAAGTGATGCGTCCGAAAAGGATATGGATCGGGCCAGTCGGATTGCACAGGCTGCCGAGTTTATTGATCGGTTACCAGAACGTTACGACGCTTCAGTGGAAGAACGGTCAGCCAACTTTTCAGGTGGTCAAAAACAGCGTTTATCCATTACACGGGGCGTCATTGGGCAACCCAAAGTTTTGATTATGGATGATTCGACTTCTGCGCTAGACGCCCAATCTGAAAAATTGGTTCAAGAAGCTTTAGATCACGAATTAAAAGGAACCACCACTTTTATTATTGCGGAAAAAATTGCGTCAGTGCTGCATGCAGATCGAATTTTTGTTATGGATGATGGCAAATTGGTTGGTGAAGGCACGCATGCACAACTAGTTAAAAATAATCGGATTTACCAAGAAATTTATGCAACGCAAAAGGGAAAGGAGGCCATCTAAATGAGTGAAATCGGGAAAGCAATTAAATTCTTCTATCACTATATGAAACGCTATAAGATCGGGTTTACTGTGACAATTTTAGCGATCATTGCTTCAACTTATTTTCAGGTGAAGGCGCCTGTTTATATGGGGAAAGCAATCACAGAATTGGCAAAGTATGTCATTGGCCTGACACGTGGGGTGAGTGATAAAGGCTCGTTTATGCAGGCAATTTGGATGTTACTTCTTTTCTATGTTTTGACAGTGGTGGGGATGTTTATTTCCAACATTGTGGTGACTTATATTTCAGGAAACTCTACGAACCGGATGCGTCGGGGATTGTTCGGCAAACTGCAACGTATGACGATTAAGTTTTTTGATTCGCATCAGGATGGCGATATTTTGAGTCGATTCACAAGTGATTTGGATAATATTTCAAACGCGCTGAATCAAGCATTAGGCGAAATTATGATGAATATCGCGATGATGATTGGAATTATCATTATGATGTTTCACGAAAATATTTCTTTGGCGTGGGTGACCATTGCATCAACGCCGATTGCCATTATTATTGCGGTCATTCTGATTTCTAAAACGCGTAAGTATGTTGATATTCAGCAGGATGAAGTTGGAAAATTAAACGGTTATATTAACGAACAAATTAGTGGTCAAAAAATTGTGATTACAAATGGTTTGCAAGATGAAGCCATTAAGGGATTCCTACCACATAACGAAAAAGTTCGTAAGGCCACGTTTAAAGGCCAAGTTTATTCGGGGATGTTGTTTCCAGTAATGAATGGCTTGTCGCTAGTGAATACGGCAATTGTGATCTTCTTTGGAGGTTGGTTAGCGCTAAATGGCGATATGGCGCGCACGACGGCTTTAGGATTGGTTGTTGTTTTCGTGCAGTATTCACAACAATTTTATCAACCAATTTCACAAATTTCTTCACTCTATAGTATGTTTCAGGTGGCTATTACGGGTGCTAAACGACTTAACGAGACCTTTGACGAACCAGATGAGATTAATCCGAAAGATGGTAAGCGGCTGTCTGGATTGGAACACGGAGTGGCATCGAAAAACGTACACTTTGGTTACAATGAGGGTAAAGAGATTTTGCATGATGTGTCAATGAATGTTGAAAAAGGACATATGGTTGCGTTGGTGGGCCCAACTGGCTCTGGAAAAACGACGATTATGAATTTGTTGAATCGTTTTTACGATGTGAATGAAGGCTCGGTCACGTTTGATGTTGTGGATGTGCGTGATATTGATCTGAAAAGTTTGCGAGATCATGTGGGAATTGTGTTGCAGGATAGTGTGATTTTTTCGGGAACGATTCGAGATAATATTAGTTTCGGAAAACCGGAGGCAACGGATGAAGAGGTGTATGCGGCTGCGAAACAGGCGGATATTCACGATTTCATTATGAGTCTGGAAAAGGGATATGAGACAAAGGTTTCGGATGAAAATTCGGTGTTTTCAACGGGACAGAAGCAGTTGATTAGTATTGCGAGAACGATTTTGACGAATCCAACGTTGTTGATTTTGGATGAGGCGACGTCAAATGTGGATACGGTGACGGAGGCGAAGATTCAAAAGGCGATGGATAATGTGATTCAGGGAAGAACGAGTTTTGTGATTGCGCATCGATTGAAGACTATTTTGAATGCCAATAAGATTGTGGTGTTGAAGGATGGTAAGGTGATTGAAGAGGGTAGTCACGAGCAATTGCTGGATGAAAAGGGATTTTATGCGGAACTGTATCATAATCAGTTTGTGTTTGAATAAAAAAGAGTGCTAAAAGGAGCGATTAGCTTCTGAGCATAGCCTAGGTAACTGAATGATTCGGGTTTGGAATCGTTTAGTTACCGTAGCTACTACTCCACATTAAGGATGATTATTAGCAAAGAACGCTAATAATCTTTTATGTTTCGGGCGATGACCATTCTTGTGGCCGAAGTTCAGACCGCAAGAACTGGCACTACTCCACATAGAGGATGATTATTAGCAAAGAACGCTAATAATCCTATATGTTCCGGGCGATGACCATTCTTGTGGCCGAAGTTCAGACCGCAAGAACTGGCAAGCGGAATAAGCTGCCTTTTTAAGCACGTTTCGGCTATAAAGGTAGAAAAGCTGAGAGACACAACAGTTGATCTGAACAAAAATTAAAGTAGGATTGAGAAGATACGATTTTTCTCGATCCTATTTTTTGAATTCTTTTAAATAAATGAGTTGCATTTTAGAACGTATGTTCGTATAATGAAATGCAAAGAGGTGATGGCGATGAATTACGATCGAGAACCCCATGGTGTGTATTTTATGATTGATAACAAATCATTTTATGCCAGTGTTGAGTCTGTCGCACGCGAGGATGATCCTTTGGAATCGGTTATCGTGGTCATGTCGGAAGCAAAAAATACTAATGGTGGTCTGATTCTGGCGGCATCGCCTAAAGCCAAAGAATTATTTGGTATCACCAATGTTTCGCGTTGTCGAGATTTACCGGATGATTCCCGATTAAAGGTTGTCCCACCGCGGATGAATCTTTACATAAAGAAGAATTTGCAGACTAATGAAATTTTCACCCAATTTGTAGCTGATGAAGACTGTTATCCTTATTCGATTGACGAATCAATTTTAGACATGACGAAATCTTGGCGGTTATTCGGACGAACACCTTTAGAAGTCGCTCATCGGATGCAAACGGCAGTTCATGACAAATTAGGTTTATGGACAACTGTTGGGATTGGTGAAAATCCGGTTCAAGCAAAGCTGGCATTAGATTTGTTTGCTAAACATGACAATGATCGCATTGGCGAGTTAACTTATGAAACTTTCCCCCAAAAGATTTGGCCGATTACGGATTTAGTATCAGTCTGGAGCATTGGGCATCGGACAGCAGCCCATCTCGAACGCGTTGGTATTCACAGTATGGATGCATTGGCCCACTCAAATCCCTATGAGTTGAAAAAAGAGTTTGGTATCATCGGTACGCAACTTTTGGCACTCGCATGGGGAATTGATCATAGCCAATTATCTAAACTGTTGACTCCTAATGATAAGAGTTGGGGAAATTCCCAAGTTTTGGCTCGCGATTATTTGGTTCAAAGAGAAATTGAAACGGTAATTAAAGAAATCGGAAGTCAGGTTGCCTCGCGAATGCGGCATCATCAACAGCAAACAGGATGTGTCAGTTTAATGATTGGTTTTTCTTATGCTAGTGCGGAAACTGATGGGCGCAGTGGTTTTGCACATTCTATGCGAATTGATACGACAGATAGTCCGGATCAGATTAACCAGTATTTAGTGTATTTATTTCGAAAAACATGGGATGGCGAGGGCATTCGTAATATTGCCGTCAGTCTTTCTCATTTGTCAGCAAATGACGGTTTGCAACTAGATTTATTTAAAGATCCACATGCGCAAATCAAGCAAAATTTAATGATTCGAGTGTTAGATAAAATTCATGACCAGTTTGGCAACACGGCGTTGATCCCAGCTAGCAGCTTATTGCATGGTGCGACTATGCTGGAACGTTCGTCATTAGTTGGCGGTCACAATGGGGGTAATAGTTTTGATTGAAACATACGATCAGGCGGCAAAGTTAATTTTGGAACGATTAGAAAAAGATTTTTTGCGGCAATCACGAACTATTTATCAAATGTTAATTGTGAGGGATCGTTTTGATGAAGCTTACAATTTCTTTTTGGAAGTTAAGCCAAAAAATCATCGCGAAAAATCCATTCCACTGCATACGCTAGAGAATTATGATTTAGGCTACTTAGAGTCTGTAGTACATTCGTTGCGCAAACAAACACAGATCACAATGCAGTTTAAAGGCTTTGGCGAATTAGTTTGGCCGCAAGCACAGACCAGAATTAGTAAGGGATGAGATTATGATTATCAAACGGGTAGATGAATCAGTTATCGAACAATTTTTTAAAAATGACTATCATGATCGCGGAATGCTCAAGTGGGGCGGCTTTTTCCTTTCAGATCATACCAGCGCCATCAAGAAAATGAAACGAGATAAGGTTCCTGAAAGACAACTTCCAGAGCAATCATTGGAAAAAGTTAGCCAGTCTTTAAAACAGGCATGGTTACATAAACAGGTTGTTCATGTCCAACTGAAACTCATAAACGATGGTGAAATGGTGAGTTCGATGACTGGCAAAGTTGCTGGTTTTCACGATGAAAAGATTATTTTTGCCGATGCTGAAGACCAATTACATTCAGTTATGCTTGAACAAATTCGTAATGTACATTGGCCACAGGCAGCTGTAGATTGGCGAAATATAAGTTAAAAAAAGAGTTGAAATAAACTGAGCCCCGACAATTGGAATAATCCAAATTATCGGGGCTCAGTTTACCACTACTTTTTATTATTAGAACGTATAAAATTATATAATACGATACTTATTATTAAAATTATTACTATAATCGTAATTAATACTTTTAACATTTTGTTTTTGCTCCCTCATAAGTGATACTTATTTTTCCATATACCAACTTTCGTGTAGCTTCATGTTTTTATTGGTTTTACCCCAGCTAGTTATTTTCACAGTACAACAAATGCAATATACTGCGCTGGATGGGGGTATCAAAATATTAGTATAAGTAAACTTTGTATAAGCATTTACATTAGCTCAAACATGAGTTGCCATGGGATCTGTTGCTTTACCAAAAAACAGAAATGGAAATAATCATCATGCTCAAAGACGAAAATATAATTTATAACGGAAATACTGCTGTTTGGGCCATAATCAATAACAAGCTTGTCGCGGTGTTAATTACTGCCCCGAACTTGAGACAACAACGTTATGGCAATCAAACAAGAAAATCAAATTAATGTCAAAAAAAACTAAACTTGTCGATTTTTCCGTATGATATATGCTTGCACCAATACCACTTTAACAGTCCATCTTTAAAATGTCCATTCAGTCATACGGCGATTTTTAATTTGCACGTATAAACATGGATAGAGAATTGAACGTAATTGATTCTTATTCAGAAATCATTAACGCATTCGTGGCTGGCAATAACACGTGAGACAAAGTTTTTTATTTATTTAACGGTGTGTAAGGCAATGATCACTTCTGAGGTACGTTAATGTTATGAAAGTGTCTATTATTAAGCTGACGGACAAACAAAATTGAGAGAACATGATATAATGTATGAAGTAAGACGTCTTACAATTTCAAGGATGAGGAGGCATTAAATAATGGATAATATACTAAGTAAATCTGCTAAACTATCAAGCCGTGGACAAGTTGTTATTCCAGTTGAAATTCGGAATAAAATGCAACTATCTACTGGTGATGAAATTGCGTTTACGCAAACTAATGATGGCGACATAACCATTACTAAACTGCCCACTCGCTTAGAATGGGGAGATCTAATCAAAAACATCCCAACTGAAGTTGTCGATATTGATGAAAATGGACATTATGACCCTAAGAAAAGTCCTGATTTTGACAAATGGATGAAAGAAGATGATTCTGATCTCTAGAGTCATGAAGATTTTCATTGCAAATGTGTCATTTGATGAGCAGCCAAATACTACAAAGCGTAGACCTGCTCTAGTCGTTGCGTACAATAATCAGTACGTAACGGCTTTTAAAATTACATCAAAATTTGGTAGTAAATCAAGATCAATTCAAAGTACCTATTTTCCCATCCTTGAATGGAAAAAGGCTGGTTTGTACAAAGCATCATATGTTGATACACACAAACTCTACCAAATTTCGGCCAATGCCGTGTTCAAACGGCCACCAATCGGCGAATTAACGTCAAATGACGTCGCAAGACTAAAATTATTTATACAAAAGCCGACTAACATTAGTGATGAATCATAATTCGACGAAATTATGATTCATCACTTTTTTATTTTGGTAAAGTGGTAATTCATACGCTCGTAAAATACTATTTAAAGTCGTTTTAAATATGTTAACTGTTGCCAAGTACCATCCATCAAACATCAGCATTCTTTATCAACGAAAAAAGCAATCTTCTAGTGAATTCAACACTAAGAAGATTGCAGTAGCAGCAATGGACCGTTTGATCAGGACCATTTTCCACCTAATTAAAAATAATGAATTATATGATTCACTGAAATTCTCACCAGAAAAGTAAATGATTAATTCATTTATTGATATTTTAAAATCTCAAAAATTTATTAATACCAGACGCACTATTTGTTGTACATTAAATCGAACATTTAAGCCAATAAAATTACAACCTCAACTTCAAGTAACCGCTGATAAAAAAAGGAAAATCTATTAACTAAAGGTTTTCCTTGACTAATGGTAGAGGTAGACAAACTAGAAACATAGCTGTACCACGCCTATATCAAGTTTATTGCAACTCTTTTTATGCTTTTAAATTAATGTCGACGTGTGAACTTCACAACCGCTTCACAACGGGCAGTTTGTGGAAACATATCAATTGATTGAATGTAATCGACAATGTAAGTTTTTGTTAATTGAGCCAGATCTCGTGCTAACGTAGATGGATTGCATGAAATGTAAACAAATCGTTCTGGCTTGCTAGTCAAGATGGTTTGAATCAAGACATCATCTAATCCAGTTCTTGGTGGATCAACTACCAGGGCATCGGGATGGAAGCCTTCTGCCATCCATTGAGGTAAAACTTCTTCAGCTTTACCAACTTGATACTTAGCATTGGTAATGCCGTTTAATTTGGCGTTTTCATTGGCATCTTCAATTGATTCCGGGATAATATCCATCCCCCGAACTTCTTTTGCCTGAGCGGCTAAAGACAGGCCAATTGTTCCCACACCAGAATAGGCATCAACTAAGTTATCATTTGGTGAAAGTTCAAGTGCTTTGCGAGCTTCATCATACAGTTTTGCGGTTTGATAAGGGTTTAATTGATAAAAAGCCCGTGCAGATAAATTGAAGGTCAGATCTTCTAGCTTATCCTGAATAAAAGTTTTACCGGCTAACAAAGTGGTGTCATCACCCCAAACAAGGGATTTTTTTCCCTTGTTGACGTTTTGCATGTAAGAAACAATTTCCGGAAACCGTTTCTGAAGTTCAGTAATCAAGTCGCGTTTGTGGGGCAACTTAGTGGAGTTAGTAATAAAGACTAATTGAACTTCATTAGTAGCAACCGCAACCCGGACGACAATCGTTTTAACGATACCTGAACCATGTTCTTCATCATAAATAGGAACTTGGTAAGCTTCCAGCAATTCAACGACACGGCGCATGACTTTCATTATCAGTGGATGTTGAACACTGCACGTAGGTAAATCAACTAAGTCATGACTGTTTTCTTTATATAAACCAGCAGCTACTTTGCCATCCAAAACACGCACTTGGAACTGGGCCTTGTTACGGTATTCGTAGGGGTTATCCATCCCAATTGTGGGTAACAGTTTGTAGTACTTATAACCGGATGGTCGGTACTTCTCCAAAGCTTGACGCACAACATCTTGCTTAAACTCTAATTGGGCTGGATAAGATAAATGCTCTAGCTCAAATCCACCGACTTCATCAGCAAATGGGTCACGTGGTTCTACACGATTAGGACTCTTCTGGCGAATCGTGTGGAGTTTTGCGATCATGTAACGGGGATGAATTTCGGTAACTGTGGCGGTAACCACTTCGTCAGGAAGAGCGCCCTTCACAAAACAAATAGTATGTTTGAAATAGCCAATCCCTTCACCATTAATGCCTAAGCGTTTGATGGTTAAAGGAATTCGTTGACCGATTGGAATGGATTCCTGGACAGTTTCACGTTGCGGACGGCCTTGATGCGAATTTCTTTGATTTTGATAATGTGAATTATGATTATTGTTCATGGTGTTTCCTTTCTATTTTAAGACACGTTTAACTAAGCATTTATTCAACCCGTTTGATGGATTGACCATTATAATCTTGGTAATAAAGTTCTGAAACGTCATAACTTTTGAAGACTTGAAGTAGATCGAAAAAGTCATCAACAGCCTGGGCTTGTTTGACTTGATAAGGATCTTCCCAGAAAACGTCGCCTTCTTTGGAACTTTGTAAAGAGCCTTTGAACTGATTAGTTCGAAACAAAAGCACTATGTAGCGAACATCTTTTTGAGCCATAAATTGTTTAACACCGATTAATTGCGGGTTCTGGATTTGGAGATTGGTTTCTTCATAAACCTCACGGATTGCAGATTCTACAAAGGATTCACCGGGATTTACATGCCCGCCTGGAAAAGTGATGCCAGTCCAGTTTTTGTTGAGTCGATTTTCAAGTAAGACTTTTTTGTTGTCCGGATCTTCTACCATAACAAGGTTGGTTAAAATAGTTTTTTCAGGTAAATGTAGTGACATGGATTGCATTCCTCCAAGTAACGATCTTATGGTCTATCATACCAGAAATCGGGGATGAAAATTTACTTTGCTAAATCTAAATGGTGTAATTTTCGCAAAAAAATGCGTATGATATGATTGTAAAACTTAGGAGATGGCAAATTTGAAAAAAATTGGGTTTATTGGAACTGGTGTTATGGGCAGTGGCATTATCAAAAACATGTTAAAGGCCGGTTATGCGGTGACCGTGTTTAACCGAACAAAAGCACATGCCGATCCAGTTGTAAAAGCCGGGGCAACTTGGGTGCAGTCACCTAAGAAAGTGGCTCAGGACAGTGAGATTGTCTTTACCATGGTCGGTTTTCCTCAAGACGTTGAAGAAGTCTATTTTGGCGATAACGGAATTTTTGCGGGGACAACAGCTGGTCAAATGGTGGTCGATATGACAACCAGCACGCCAACCTTAGCAAAAAAAATTGGTGCTTACGGTAAAGAACATCAAATTCAAGTTTTGGATGCGCCAGTTTCTGGTGGTGATATCGGTGCGCAAAAAGGGACCCTAACCATCATGGTCGGTGGTGATAAATCGGCCTATGAAGGCTTACAACCAATTTTTAAGGCAATTGGTCAACAGGGTAATTACTTTGGTTTAGCAGGCTCGGGGCAACATGCGAAGATGGCAAATCAAATTATGATTGCGGGAACGATGACTGGAATGAGTGAAATGCTGGTTTACGCACAAGCGGCCGGACTTGATTTGCCAAAAGTTCTCCAAACATTGGAAAGCGGCGGTGCGGATAACTGGAGTATGGAAAACTACGCCCCTCGAATCTTAAAAGATGACTACACACCGGGCTTCTTTGCCAAACATTTCTTGAAAGATTTGCGGATTGCACTAAACGAGGCCGACAAAATGCATTTAAATTTGCCAGCTACTGATGCTGCTCGCAATTTATACGCTCGTTTGGTAGATGAAAAGGGCCTAGGAAACAATGGCACGCAAGCATTAGTCAAACTCTGGTGGAAAGACGGGAAATTACCAAGCTAATTTGGTTTTTTTGCCTCAGTTCGGTACACTAGGCTTTGAAGCCATTTCAAAGCAGGAGTTGTATCCATGAAAAATGAACAAATTTCAAAGGATCGGAAACTCTGGTTAACCTTTTTTCTTGGCTTGATCAGTGCAACCGGTCCTTTATCTTTAGATATGTATTTACCGGCCTTACCAACCATGCAAACCGCTTTTCGTACCCAAACATCCGTGATTCAGATGAGTATCACCTTTTGTCTAATTGGATTGGCAATGGGTCAATTAATTGTGGGTCCGCTAAGTGATCATTTTGGCCGGCGCATGCCACTATCAATTGGTTTTGCTGTTTTTGCGTTAACCTCAATTTTAATTATATTTGTCCACTCAATCGAAGCTTTTTTAATCCTACGCTTTATTCAAGGGTTAGCTGGATCTGCCGGACAAGTGCTATCCAGAGCGGTTGCCCGTGATTTGTTCTCTGGTAAAGAGCTGACCAAATTTTTTGCCCTATTAATGGGAGTGAACGGCGTGTTTCCTATTATTTCACCAATTATCGGCGGATTCCTCCTGAACTTCATGACCTGGCGTGGTATATTTGGATTACTGACTATCATCGGTATTTTAGTTGTTATCGGAATCTGGTTAACTCTACAAGAAACCTTACCTGAGAGCTTAAGAAGTAAAGAAAGTATTTTTCAAGGATTCAAATCAATGGGAGCGATGTTCACCAAACGCGACTTTATGTTGATTGCGTTAATTCAGGGCCTTGTTTTTGGTGCCTTATTTAGTTATATCTCGGCCTCATCCTTTGTGTTTCAAAACTTCTTTCATCTATCCGCTCAACAGTTTAGTTTACTGTATGCTTTAAATGGATTAGGGATCATTATTGGTAATAACATTCCGGCTTATCTCACTGCCAAACTTACTAACTTTCAGGTTTTGGGCAGTTCTTTAATCTTAGGAGCCATTTCAGCAGTCGTGATGTTAGGTAGTTTAGGGGTCACACCTAATATGTTCTTGGTGGCGGTTCCGTTATTTGTGATCGTGATTTGTATTGGTGTCGTGAACACAATAGCCACATCGATTGCAATGAACAGTCAGGATAAGAATTCAGGTAGTGCATCCGCCGTTTTGGGACTACTGATGAATATTGTGGGAGGTGTTTTCACACCGCTTGCGGGAGCGTTAGGCGCAAGTAGTTATGCACCCATGGCCGTTTTGATTTTTGTAAGTGAAATAGGAGGTTTAATTTTATTTACCATTTTGCTTAAATTCAAAAAAATGGATAAGAGTCCTGAAAAATAGGCGTTTGTTAACTTAATTTTAACTTCAAATTTGGAAGCAATTGTAGTACAATTAAGTTAAAAGCGAGGTGGAAAATATGGCAAAAGATATCAAAGCAGATGAATACATAACAGGTTCCGAAGTTGTTCACAAAGTCGAACGAATCGGGAGTTTAGCTACATTAGGTAACTGGGCAAAAGAAATGGAACGGATGGGTCATAAATTCCAACATGATGGTCGAGGACGGCGAATTTATGCCGATGCTGACATGAAACTCTTGCAACAGATGAATGATTTACTTGGTGATCGTCACACCTTAAAACAAGCTGTGGATGTTACTTTGGGAATCACTGATAAAGAGGCTGCGGATAAGGCTAAAGCTGCAAAGGATGAAAAGACACCAGCAGTGATTGATACAAAAATGTTGCAAGCCCAAAACAAAGATTTATCCGAAATCAAAGAAATGTTGGCGCAATTAGTTAAACAAAACCAACAGTATCATGAAGAAAATGTTCAATTACAAGAAAAAGTAACTGAATTGACTGAAATGACCAAGAAGAATGAACAACTATTACAAGAACCACCAAAGAAAAAATCATGGTGGAAACGACACTTCGGTTCATCAGATGAAGATTAGTTAGTGTAAAACTTAAAAAGGCGTTTGGAATTGGGTATGTACGATCACACCAATTCCAAACGCCTTTTTTGCAATTTTAAAGAGTTATTTCTTTTCATTAATGACATAAATTGGCCGGTGTTTGCTTTCGGAATAAATCCGACCAATATAATTACCTAAAATACCTAGACAAAATAGTTGAATACCACCGATGAACAGAATCATGGCGGCTAATGAAGGCCAACCAGTTGTTGGATCACCAAAGAAAATTGTTCTAAAGATAATGAAAATAATTGCTAAAACTGAAACGACGCAGGCAAAAATTCCCACAAAACTAGCAATCGCCAATGGAGCTGCTGAAAAATCGATGATAGCTTCTAATGAATATTCGAAAAGTTGCCAAAGTGACCATGAAGTCGTACCAGCTACTCGTTCGCGATTTTCGAAGTCGAGATACTTGGTTTTGAAACCAACCCAGCTGAAGATTCCCTTAGAAAACCGGTTAACTTCGGGCATGCTGAGCACGGTATTAACCACTTTGCGTGTCATCACACGATAGTCGCGCGCATTGGGAATAATTTCAACTTTAGAAATTTTGTTGATAAATTTGTAGAATAGGTTCGATAAAAATGAGCGAAATGCAGGTTCACCTTCACGACCTATACGGCGGGTGCCGATTGTGTCATATTCACCAGTGCTAAATTCTTGTAACATTTGGGGTAGTAATTCAGGTGGATCCTGAAGGTCAACATCCATTAATCCCACAATTTCGCCGGTTGCGGCTTGTAGACCAGCATAAATGGCTGATTCTTTGCCAAAGTTACGTGAAAAAGACACGAAATGAGCAACATCAGGATACTGTTTGTTTAGTTTTTTAAGTTCACTTAAGGTCGCGTCTGATGAACCATCATCGATGAACCACAATTCTAAGGCATAGTTTTGCATTTCAGGTTTCTGAAAAATTTTAGCCATTGCATTGAAGTAAATTGGTACAGATTCTTGTTCATTAAAACACGGGACGATCATTGATACAGTTTGCATTGATTAAAAACTCCTCCCACTACTTTCTCTCAAATTATAACATTTAGAGGCAGGGTAAGTACAAAGCTTTCTAATTTATAACGATTACAATGTATAATGTTGGTGAATCAACTTTCTTTGACTGTAGATTTAATCTGAAAATTGAAACCAAGTAATGGGGGATGACAGTATGAAACCAATTCTAGAACTTCATCATGTGGGTTATCAAGTTGAACAAAATCAAATTTTACAGGATATATCATTAACTGTGGCTACCCAGGATTACATCACGATCACAGGTCCGTCAGGTAGTGGGAAAAGTACCTTACTCCGTATTATTGCGTCGCTGCTGACAGCTACGCAAGGTGACATCTTATTTAAAGATCAAAACATTGCTGAAATGGATCCGATTCAATATCGTCGCCAAGTTTCTTACTGTTTTCAACAGCCTACTTTGTTTGGAAAAACTGTTGCTGACAATTTAGACTTTCCGTTTCAGATTCGCCAAACCACTCCTGACGTTGAAAAACAAAAAGCGGCTTTAAAAGTTGTCGGATTGCCAGAAAACTATTTGGATAAACGCATCACGGAACTTTCAGGCGGTGAAAAGCAGCGAGTGGCCATGATTCGTAACATTATGTATGTGCCGGATATTTTATTGCTGGACGAGGTGACTGTTGGTTTAGATGAAGAAAATAAAGGGATTGTTAATGAGTTAATCGAACATTTTCATAAGGATCATCAGGTGACCATTTTGTCGATCACCCATGATGCGGCAGAATTAAAGCAGGCAAGTCGGTTATTAACAATTACCAAGGGCAGATTGGAGGCATAAAAATGAATTTAGATGTGAATAATTGGTCGCTTACCTTAGCCATGTTATTAGTAATGATTGCGCTGTGGATTGGTTATCGTGAAAAACTAGGTATTGATCGTGAAATTATTATTGGTGTCATTCGGGCAGTCATTCAACTGTTTGTTGTTGGTTATTTGTTGAAGTATATTTTCAAAGTGAACAACGTTATTTTGACGTTGGCGATGTTGCTCATCATTATTTTTAATGCATCTTGGAATGCTCAGAAACGTAGCAACGGGATGACTAACGCATTACTTATTTCGTTTGTCGCCATTTTAGTCAGCACAGGAGTGACACTGGGTGTCTTAATTTTATCGGGAGCCATCAAACTGATTCCATCGCAAGTTATTCCAATTTCAGGCATGATTGCTAGCAATTCCATGGTGGCAATTGGTCTTAGTTATCGCAGTATGAACACGCAGTTTCGCGATCAACGGCAGAGTGTGTTAGAACGACTAGCACTGGGTGGTTCACTGCGGGATGCGTCGATTGGCATTTTGCGGGAAAGTATCAAAACGGGGATGGCCCCAACCATTGATTCTGCAAAAACGGTTGGGATCGTGAGTTTGCCGGGGATGATGTCCGGTTTGATTTTTGCAGGTGTTGATCCAGTGCATGCGATTAAGTACCAAATTATGGTGACATTTATGTTACTGTCGGCCACGAGCTTAGGATCTGTGATTGCTTGTTATATGGCATATCGCAATTTTTATAACTCGCGAAAACAGCTTAAAGACCTAGCGTCAGAAAAATAATACAAAAATGAGAGTGAAATTAGTGACTTGTGAAAACGTTCACTAACTTCACATGAACCGCTTACAGTTCTCTACTATAATTAAGAAAATAAATATAATGGGGAGCTGGTTAAATTGGGAGACACGAATGTAAGTACAAAGCAGTTTCGCTGGTTTACGATTGCTTTAATCGCGTTTAACACTGTTTGGGGATTTAACAACGTTGTGAATAATTATGCGCAACAAGGTGCATCCGTGATTACGTCATGGGTTATTATTCTGATTATTTACTTTATCCCCTACACATTGATGGTTGGACAGTTGGGATCCACCTTCAAGAAAAGTGGGGGTGGTGTGAGTTCTTGGATTGATGAAACATCAACCCGAGGGTTAGCTTACTTTGCGGCATGGACGTATTGGGTAGTTCATGTGCCTTATTTAGCACAAAAGCCACAGAATGTTTTAATTGCAATCAGTTGGGCGTTTACTGGAGCTGGAACCTACTTTAGTCATTTTTCAACAGCTATTTTTTCAATTTTATGTTTGATTATTTTTCTATTTTTCATGTGGGTTGCTTCAAAGGGAATTACCACACTGGGTGTAATTGCGACATTGGCTGGATTAGCCACATTTGTAATGTCCATCCTGTTTACCTTTTTAGCGATTGCTGCGCCACATTTACCAAATGTAACGGCCGCAACACCGCATTTGACAAGTGTCAAAACGTATATTCCAAACTTTAATTTCGGTTACTTTACCACTTTATCGATGTTGGTATTGGCTGTTGGTGGTTCGGAAAAAATTGCGCCATATGTTAACAAAACGCGTAATGCTTCAAGAGAGTTTCCACTCGGAATGATCATTTTAGCAGTCCTAGTTGGAATTTGTGCAATTGTAGGTTCAATTGGAATGGCGATTATTTTCAATAGTAACGCAATTCCTAAGGATTTAATGATGAACGGAGCTTACAGTGCTTTCCAGCGATTGGGTCAATATTATCACATTGGAAACAGCCTGATGATTACGTATGGGCTGACAAATTCGATAGGTCAAATTGCTGCGTTAATCGTTTCAATTGATGCGCCTCTTCGAATTTTGCTTTCTGGGCATAATGACCAGTATGTGCCAAAATCATTGATGAAACTCAATAAACACGGTGTTTTCATTAATGGTTACAAGATGACTGGTGTGCTGGTTGGTATTCTAATTATGGTTCCTGCATTAGGAATTAAAAACATCCAAGAACTGTATAATTGGCTTTTAAATCTAAATTCAATTGTTATGCCGCTTCGTTATCTGTGGGTGTTTGTTGCCTTTATGTTGTTGAGTAAGCACATGACGAAATTCCATTCCGATTATCGGTTTGTGAAGAACAAGACGATTGGTTGGTTACTAGGTTTTTGGTGTTTCATTTTTACCGCTTTTGTCTGTGTTTTGGGTATGGTACCAAAGATTAGTTTTTCAGCTAATCCACACAGCTGGTTCTTACAATTAGGGATGAATATTGTGACACCAATTGTTTTAATTGCACTTGGTTTGATCATGCCAATGATTGCAAGACGAAATAAAAATAAATAAGTAGACTTTTGATAAGTTTGTCACGCAAATTAATTGTGGACAAACTTATTTTATTCACCAAGATGTGAAAGATTGGTAAATCGGTCCTGAATATGAAGCAGGATCTCAGTGACTTATTTTTAGGCTTGCTTTCTGGTAGAATGGGCATATTAACACAGAAATGGAGACGATGAAACATGAACAAAGTAACCAGCATGTGTACATCAGTTTTAGTGGGGAAAAAGGCCAGTTTAGATGGCTCAACCATGATCGCTCGAAATGAGGATCGGTACTTACCCATTCATCCGAAAAAATTTTATATGCATCCAGCCGTTCAAGGGCAAAAAGTGGTTTTGAAATCACAATTAAATGGATTTGAAGCTCAATTGCCAGAAAATGGCTATCGGTACACGGCAACTCCGGATGCTGATCCGAGTCAATTACACGAAGGTGTGAATGATGAGAGTGGGATTAATGAAAAAAACGTAGCCGTGAGTGCCACTGAAAGCACTTATGGTAACGAACGGACATTAGCTTATGATCCGTTACTCGAAGATGGTTTAGGCGAAGACTCGTTGGAAACTATGGTCCTTCCCTATGTCGATTCCGCAAAAGCAGGGGTTAAGCGGCTTGGAGATTTAATTGCCAAATATGGGTCCAATGCCGGAAACAGTATTTTATTTAGTGATAAAAATGATGTGTGGTATATGGAAATTGTCACGGGTCATTACTGGGTCGGCCAACGCATTCCGGATGATGCCTATGCGGTGGCTGCCAATGAAGTGGCTATTCAGCAAGTTGATTTTGATGATCCTAACAACTTTATGTGGGCCGATGGGATTCAGGAGTTCGTCGAAAAACATCACTTAAACGTGGATGATCAGGGATGGAACTTCCGTCATATTTTTGGTACGTTTAATGAAAAAGACCGTCATTACAATACGCCACGGGTTTGGTATGCTCAAAAATATCTAAATCCCGAAATTGAACAGGATCCAGAATCTGGTGAATTACCATTTATCTGTCATACTGGTCACAAAATTTCGGTGGAAGATGTTGAATTCATTTTAGGTTCCCACTACAACGAAACACAGTTTGATCCACTGGCACCTGGCGAAAGTGCGGACAAATATCGTTACCGGCCAATTTCAATGAATAGAACGCAAAATTCGCATGTTTTACAAATTCGCAACGGTGTCCCTGATGAGCTTTCTTCCATTTACTGGTTGAACTTCGGTGTCCCATCTTTCAGTCCTTATGTGCCGTTTTACAGTAACGCTACCGACACGGACGATACTTACAAGCACACTTCAATGAAGTTCAATTTCAATGATGCTTACTGGATGTACCGGTCGTTATCCATGATGGTTGAAAGTCATTATTCCCAGTTTGTGCAAAGTGACCGTGATTACTTAACTGCTATTCGCGAAACACAACGTCGTCATTTGGAAACGACTGATAACAAAGCAGCTGAACTTTCTGAACAGACTTTGATTGATTATTTAACTGCCCAGAACAAAGCCTTAGTCGCAGATATGCGTAAACAAACTGTTGATTTTATTGGCAGCCTTGTGGAGCAGGGCGCCGGATTATCAAAGCTTACATTCAATATGGATAAGAATTTGTAATTGAAACGGACTAACTAAAAAAGAGGACGGCAAAAACATAGCTTTTGCCGTCCTCTTTATACTTCGCGAATATTATTTCTAAAACGTGAGGGAAAAGGCAGATTCTTCCGCCACAAGAATGGACATTGTCCGGAATCTGACTGCCTTTTTGCCACTCTCTTTTCTTTTACATTCTGATAATATCATCAAATAATTTCATGTTTTCTTGATGTGGGGTATGACTAACCATAATTACCGTTAAATTAGAATTAGTTAGTAAGTCGGCTTCAATTTTTGCAGCTGTTTTAGCATCAACTGAGGAAGTACTTTCATCCATTAAAATAATCTTGATATCGTGACGTAGTAAGCCTCTTGCCAGTGCTAGACGTTGTTTTTGACCACCGGACAAGTTAATTCCGTCTTCACCAACATTGATTTCTAGAAATTGTGGTGCATCCGCCAATGATTGAATTAGATTTGTTTCCACCAAAACCTGTGCCAGTGATTCCTCAGAAAAGTGATCTAACAATTGTAAGTTTTGCCGAACCGTTGCATTTAATAGCCGTGGTTGCTGATCCAAATAAAGAATACGACTTAGAATTGTTTGCTGGGAAAGGTCTTGATAGTTTTTGTCAAACAAAGAAAGGGTACCTGTAAAATCTGTATTGTAACCAGCGATTAGCTTTAAAAGTGTTAATTTACCTGTACCACTTGCACCAAGAATTAGGTACTTTTTTTGAGCAAGAAAAGTATAAGAAAAATTTCGAATTATTGGTTTATCCTGATATTTAAATGACACATTCAATGCTTGAATAGCAGCGACACTGGGTGCTAATGGCACGGTATTTTTTTCCTTTGATAGACGATCAGAAGGGATTAGTTGATCATATTTTCTGAACAGAGGTTTTACACCACGCATACTGCCTAGATAAGTACTCATGTTGCCTAAATTATTGAACACATTGCCAGATAAAGCACCAACCGCCATTAAAGTTCCAATCTTGACAAAGCCATGTAAGGCAAGAAAGCCACTAAGCCCAATCAAAAGAACTTGTGACAAGACGTTGCCGGTAAATCCGATGATTTGTACAATTGTTTGAGTTCGAGTGAGGTGGACATTCGCTTTTTAAGGTCTAAAGATGCTTTTTTAACGTGTTGAGTGACCATTGGAAGGGCAAACAAAGCATATAAAAAATTGAATCCGGATAAAACGTCTTCTACTTGAGAAACAAATTGTTCGTTTTCTTTGGTTAAAGCCTCATTTGAGTTCTGAAGTCGGCGATCCATAATTTTAGGTGCCAAAATAATAATGAATGCCATTACGATTGCCGTTAACGTTAAACTCCAATGGTAGGTAGTCAAAGTAATTAGAGCAAACGTGACACCAAAAACACCTTCGATGACAGTAAAGAGACTTTTAAGACCACTTGAATTGATAATCGTGATGTCATTGTTTAACCAGGATACATAAGCACCAGTATTCTTATTGTGAAATTCTTTATAAGATAATTTTTCGATTTTTTTTAGTGATATGGTGGCGAATTGAAATATCGATGTCTTGAATAACTACTTGAGTGTAATTAGCCACTAAGTAACTAAAGAAGATAACGGCTACCCAAACTAGTAAAAGAAATAAAATTTGGTAAAAAAAGTTTTTCAAATTATGTGCGACTAGTGCATTTAATGAATTAGCATTAAAAACAGACGCTAAAACAGTGAAAAGTTCGGTGATTGCCATTAAAAAAATTAAAAGTGCTACTTTTTGCCAGTTTGCTTTAAGATACTTCCCCATTATGAATCATTTCCTTTTCATGTTTGTCATCCTAGAACTATTTTAGCATAATGTTAAAAACAAATGAGTAAATGATGAGAATGCCGATAAGTCAAAGCTGAGCTTTTATAGAAAACGTTATCATTTCAACGCTATCGTGTTAAAATGAGGGTGAATTAATAGAAATGTTCAGATAGTTGATTGCATGAAAGAAGTGAGCAGTATGGTAGATAAGATTTATTTTGGTCGTCAACCAAGTTATGCCCCATTGATAAAAAGTCCAATTTGGGGTTTGATTGTCTTTTTTTTCTTAATATCATTGTCAGTACCGCTTTGGATAGCTTTAGTTGCTGGAGTTGGTGTGATTCTGGCACTCCTTTTGGTTTATTATCCAACTTATATCTTCCATCTTTACGATCGGTGGATGATTTCAGAAAACGGTATTCGGTATTTGCCTATGAAAACATATGGTGAAAGGCTTCATATCATCCTTTTTCCTAAGCAAAATAATTTTAGAAGTATTCAGTTTGAAAACATCCAAACTGCACGCATTATTTCAAGGACAGAGGTAAAGGATTCTTCGGATGTGGTGGCGTTTGGTGCTTATATTCCGGAGGTCTTTATGCCCTGGATGCTTAAACCACATATTTTGGAGATTAAGCAGATGGATGGCAAACTTGTTTATTTAGATTTGTCTTGGGATTTTCGCAACAATAAACAAGCTACAAACAGCAAAATGATTCAGCTACAAAATATCTTCAAAAAAGAAAATAAAATTATCATGGATGTGGATCTTTAAATATAAAAACACAATAGACTAGGCATATATTGCTATTTTGCCTAGTCTATTGTGTTTTTTAAGTCTAATAAGTTATGCTGAAGTTTAATCCAAATCCGTTACGTGGGCATATCCAGCAATATATGGTTTCCAATAAGACGCCATATAGCTTTCCTTAATGACACCACGATCTTGCGCATCTATCATTTGGTTATCGCCTGAAACTACGATTCCCACATGATCAATGGTGGCACCACCGTTATAACTGAAAAATACCAAGTCGCCCGGTTTTACATTACTATGCGAAACGTGATCAAAAGCGTTATATTGTGCTTGAGCGGTTCTAGGCAATGTTTTATTGAGCGCATTTTTGAAAATGTATTGTGTTAATCCTGAACAATCGAAAGTGTCTGGGCCAACCGCACCGTACACATAGCTTTTGCCAAGCTGTTTTTTAAGTAAGCTAATTAGATCGCTATACTTAGCTGTGCTAGTCTTGTCACTTGTAGCGGCTGTCTTTTCAGGCTTAGAATCAGCCTTAATTTGTTGACCCTTTTGTTTAAGACTAATAGTGGATAGTGTCCTTGTATGATTACTTGTTGCTTGAATTCCTTGGATAGGTTTAATGCTGTCCGCCGAAATGCTGGATTGGGCGAAGAAGATCGCCAAAAATGTTGTAAAGAATAGTAAAATGGGTAGTGCAGTTTTAGTTTTCATGTGAACTCCTTATTTTTTGAACTGATTTAATAATCATAACAAGCTAATATTACGAAACTTTAACAAAAATATTTTAAAAGTAAGTCTAGTTATTACAGAAACGGAATGGATGGAGGTGCGACACGAATGGCAGGCAATAAAATTGGAATTCGGCAATTGGTGGAGTTTGTTCTTCGTGCCGGCGACCTCAGTTCCAGTAGTAACAGCCAAAACACAGCCCTCGAAGGTGCTCGAATTCATCGCAAACTGCAAAAAACAGGCGGTGAAAACTATGAAAAAGAAGTCTACGTCAAACGCACAGTTTCGATGGCGGGGGAAGACTATGTGATTGATGGCCGGGCCGATGGTGTCATTCAAACTAACGATAGTTTAGTGATTGAAGAAATTAAAACATCGGATCCTGATTTTGAAGATTTGTCGGAAAACACACTCACACTTTATTGGAGTCAGGTCAAAGTTTATGGGGCAATTCTGACGCACGATTTAGATATGCCCGAAGTGACGTTGAGACTGACCTATTACCAGCGAACAACTGACAAAATCACGCAAAATGAACATGTGTATAAGCGTGAAGACCTACAAGACTTTTTTGATGGTCTGATTGAGGAATACCGTAGTTGGCTTGTCATGCGTAGCGATTGGCGTAAGAAACGCAACGAAAGTATCAAACAATTGGCCTTTCCGTTTGATGAATATCGCAATGGTCAGCGTGATTTAGCGGTTGCGGTGTATAAAACAGTCGCCCTAAAAAAACGCCTTTTTGTTGAAGCTCCAACTGGAACAGGTAAAACTATCTCAACTTTGTTTCCCGCCGTTAAAGCCATGGGCGAAGGATTGAGCGATCGGCTATTTTATCTTACTGCCAAACAAAGTACGCGAAGTGTCGCTGAAAAAGGGATCCAACTCATGGTGGATAAAGGTCTGCAGATTAAAAGCATTACACTGACCGCCAAAGATAAGATTATTTTTCCTGAGGAGGTTGATGTGGCTCCTGAAGATAATCCTTACATGATTGGCTATTATGATCGTTTGAAGGACGGCATTCGGGATGTGTTTGAGCACGAAAACCAAATTACGCGTCCCACAATTGAAAAATATGCCAAGAAACATACGCTGGATCCGTTCGAGTTTTCGCTAGACATTTCCACCTTTATGGACGTCATTATCTGCGATTACAATTATCTTTTTGATCCAATCGTGTATTTACAGCGCTTCTTCTCCCAACCGGATGACAGCAACTTTTTCTTGGTCGATGAAGCGCATAACTTAGTTTCACGATCGCGGGACATGTATACGGCCGAAGTTGATGATCGTGAGATTGATAATCTCTTAAAGGCTGCTAAGAATGCCAGCCAAAATGAAGATGTCCAGGGAATTTCAAACCAGCTAAAAAAAGTGCAAACCGTTTTTGACCAAGTTA
Source organism: Pediococcus sp. (assembly GCF_003533255.1). Lineage (NCBI taxonomy): Bacteria > Bacillati > Bacillota > Bacilli > Lactobacillales > Lactobacillaceae > Pediococcus > Pediococcus sp. Next base: position 17,566 of record NZ_DOEM01000021.1, on the reverse strand, counting down.
AGTTACCTTTAGTTGAACAACATAAAACAAAGGCTGTGACCACTGAAGAACTGGATAGTTTTCGTCACGGATTAGAAAAATTCAATTCGTTTGTGTCGGACTGGTTAGCTAAACAAGAACCAACGCCGTTCACCTCCCAAATTTTGGATTTCTATTTCACCTTGTTAAGATACGTCAAAATTTCGGCGTTCTACGACGAAAGTTATCGCGTCATTGTCACGTTGAATGATGATGAAAGTGTGAGTGTGAAGGAATTGTGTTTGGATCCGAGTCCTTATTTGGATATGTCTCTTAAAATGGGCCGGGGCGTGGTTTTCTTTTCGGCCACGTTGTCGCCAATGGATTATTTCAAAGAAACTTTAGGCTGTGAAACGACTGGCTTAAGTTTGCAGTTAACCTCACCGTTTTTAGAACAGCGACAAAACATTTTGATCACACAGTATGTCAATACAACGTACAATCAACGGGATAAAAGCGTGCAAAGTATTGTCACTAGTATTTTTGAAATGGTTAACGCCAAAAAAGGAAACTATTTAATTTTTTGTCCCTCTTATAAATATATGACGCAAATTGAAAATGCATTTTTAGATCAGTATCAACAATTTAATGTGATTGAACAAAGCAATCAAATGGACGAAACGGCGCGGAAAGAATTTTTGGACGCGTTTGCGAAAAATTATCCCCATTCCTTGATTGGTTTCAGTGTGCTGGGCGGTATTTTTTCGGAGGGGATCGATTTAGTGGGCGATTACTTGATTGGCGTGGCGATTGTGAGCGTTGGGTTGCCAGGCTTGAGTGATGAGCGCAATTTGTTGCGTGATTATTTTAATGACAAAAATGGAAAAGGATTTGAATATGCGTATCAATTGCCGGGGATGAATCATGTGCTGCAAGCGGCAGGAAGGCTGATTCGCAGTAATGAGGATGCCGGTAACGTGTTGTTGATGGATAACCGCTTTGGTTCACGACGCTATACAAACCTGTTTCCTCGCCACTGGCAACATTATCAACGGGTGTATTCGGTCGATCAACTGGGCAAAAATATCAGTAATTTTTGGCAGAGACTGAGTGAAACAAAGAACTAAATGATTTAAATGAATTGTTTGAAGACTAAATAGCTTGCAAAATAGAAACTGGCTTAGCAACGAAATCTTTGTTGGTGCTTTAGCACTAACAAAAAGGTCGATCTTTAAGATTTTTTTGGCTTAAAGTTGTGTCCGTTGTGTTCCCGCCCAGGTTTCTAAGGAACAAGCTATTTAATCCCCAAACAATTCATTTTTTAGTTTAAACCAAGTTATTTAGGGGTTATCCATATTTCTTGTTTACAGGGGTCTACATAATCGGTATATTATAAAAGGACCGTTGCAATTATTGGGATTTATACATAGAAAGAGGGAGCCCACAGACATGTATTTGCTTATTAATATTCTTGGTATTCTTGTTTTTATCGGCGTTGCATTTTTATTCTCCAAAGATAAGAAACACGTTGATTGGCGTTCAGTTATTACCATGTTGGTTATTAACGTCTTCTTGGCCTGGTTCTTAACTGGTTTTTCGATCGGTATTGATGGTGTTAAAGCCGCTGCTGATGCGTTTAACTGGATGGTTCAGATTTCCTATTCAGGGATCGGTTTTGCCTTGGCTAGCTGGGTAAACGTCAAACAAATGGATTTTGTGACAAGTTCCTTATTACCGATTTTGATGATTGTGCCATTGTTTGATATCTTGACTTACATTGGTTTCTTACCTTGGTTGATCAAATGGGTTGGCCGCGGATTAGCATTTATTACCCGTCAACCTAAGTTTGAATCTTTCTTCGCAGTTGAAATGATGTTTCTTGGTAATACTGAAGCGCTCGCTGTTTCGAGTTTGCAATTGAAACAGATGAAAGCTCAACGTTTGGTAACCATTGCCATGATGTCGATGAGTTGTGTGACGGCCTCAATTCTGGGTGCTTACATGCAAATGATGCCCGGCCAGTATGTCATTGCCGCAGTGCCAATTAATATTGTGAATGCAATTATTGTGACGATTATTTTGAATCCTGTTACGGTGACACCTGAAGAAGATGTTATTGCTAAAATTGGTAGCAGTGCGCAAGTTGCTGAAAATACGCAAACAACTGATCCAAGTGGCTCCGAAGAATTAGCTGAAGATCAAGTTAAGGCTGATGCCAAACCTAAAAAAGAACCATTCTTCTCATTCTTGGGTGATTCAATTTTAGGTGCCGGTAAACTGGTTTTGATTATTTTAGCGAACGTGATTGCCTTTGTGGCGTTAGCTAAATTAATCGATTCTGGCATGCAGTTAATCGCACCTTGGCTAACTTTGGAAAATATTTTGGGAGTTATCATGTTCCCATTTGCTTGGCTTTTAGGATTAGATGTGCCAACAGCCTTCAAGTTTGCCCAATTCATGGGAACCAAATTAGTTACCAATGAATTCGTGGTGATGGGAAAAGTTTCACCTGTTGTGCAATCTTATGCCCCTCATTTCAAAGCAATGTTGACTGTCTTCTTAACTTCGTTTGCGAACCTTTCAACTACCGGAATGGTTATCGGAGCGTTCAAGGGAATCGTGGATCGTAAAAGGAACGATGTGATCTCTAAAAACGTGGGCTACATGCTGTTATCTGGTGTGCTAGTTTCGTTAATGTCGGCCGGCGTGGTTGGTCTGTTTAGTTGGTAAAATGAGTAATAAAGTGACAGATATCTAAAAACTGTCACAAAACAATGTAAAAGTAGTGAATAATCGTGCCTTTGAGAAATTTTGGCAGAATATTCACTATTTTTTTACATATTTTTATAAAACGCTTACTTTATGTAAATGATAATTAGATCTAAATTATGGTTAATATAGATTAAATTTGCAATAAATATAAAACGCTTGCTATACTCAAATCAAAGTAATAGTAACCATAAGATTACTGTGATAAATTTGAACGTTGCCGTTTCGTGTTTTAGGAGGGATAGCTGTATGACCATTAGGAAGATCTACTCGGTTCTAATGGTTGGCTTGCTACTTTTTGGAATTGGGTACCCTGCCACGGGAGCCTTTGCCGAAGAAGATCAAACTGACCAGTTTAGAATTACGGAGACAGAACTAACGAACGAAAATGATGAAAAGTTGGAGGAGGTTGATGCTGATAAACAAGTGAATGCCAAGTTTCACTTGAAGATGACTGGAAAACAGGCACGAGAGAATGATGGTACAGTCCTGAAGTTGTTGGGAACCGACACATTAAAATTGTCGAGTACAACCCAAGAAATTACGCCCGAAGTTGTGAATGGCACATTTTCAACGGCACCTAAAATGAGTTATAAATATAGCTCTGAATTTAGTAGTTACATGTTGAAATGGAACAAGTCTGAATTTGAAAACATTGCAGATGATCAAGTGTTTGACTACGAAATCACCTTGCCGTTGGAAATTCAAACGATTGCGGAAGATTTTAAGGCAGATATCCAAATGCAGTTTAGTGGCTTAACGCAAGCAGTAAACTTTGGAAGCTTATCATTTTTAGCACCTGTTGAAAATGAAAAAGCAGAATCTGCTGATAGTACATCAACTGAAAAAGAATCAGAAACTGAATCCGAAACTAAACAGGATAGCAGTGAGAGCGAATCTGAATCAGATGATGCGGATGCCACAGATGCGACTTCAAAGGCAACGAAAGCTACAAAAAGTGGGCAAACTAAAACAACGCGACCACTAGAACAAATCCCAATTCCTACACTACCAGATAGAACAGGAAATCCATTAGGAATTGCAGCAAATTTCCATATTTTTGCGGAAAATTTTGCTAATGGGGGGGCAAGCTCATACAAGTGGAAACTTTGCGGTTAACTCATTAACAAGTCATGCCGAAATTGGTAATGAGAAGCGTGACACGCGTTGGCAAGAAACTAGTTATGTAAACTCATATGATGGTCGACGAGATCGAATTACTATGAGAGCTGCCGTTTTCGGAAATGACCATTCTTTGACTGATATTAATAATGGTGCACAAACTTTTTTGACTGGTGGACCATTAAATACAGGAAGAGTCGAATATCAGTATCAAAACTCTGGTAATACGATTACTGGAGCGGCTATCAATGGAAACTGGATTGATGTAACTAGTACGCTTGCCACGCTTCATCAGACTCGTAACGAGTTAGCAAGAACTCCGTATGCAATTGATTTTGATGACACACGTTATCTGACAACAGATGGCAATAAGTTGACATTAAACTTTGAAGACGAAGCTGTACAAAACACTTTTGTTATCAAAGTAAGTAATGCGCAAATAGCAGGAAAAGAATTAGATATTAGATTACGAGATGATCAAAATTTAATTTTTATTGCGACGCCTCAAGCGGATGGCGGACTGGGCGCATCAGACATGAAAATTTTTGTTGATGGTGTAGGAGTTGGCTCTGACCCTGAAGCCGGAGAGAATCAAAGATTTAATTATTCAATTTTATGGGTAATTCCAGAAGATGTAAAAAAAGTTCAACTGGTGGGTAGTATATTCTTTGGATCGATTTTAGCACCAACTCAAGAAGTTACTAGTACAACGAACTTTAATGGAACAATTGTGGCTAACACATATACTGGCTCATCTGCCGAAACACATTCTTGGACGTACAATCCAACTACCGAGGTAGAACCCGAACCGGAAGAAACGAGATTAGTTCTACGAAAAACGATTGAAGGTAGTGACGAGAATAAACAAGAAAAATTCCAGTTTGTTATTACGAGATTAGATGAACCGAATTTTACAGGTGTTTTAAAAATGCGTGTTAGTGGTGAAAGCACAGATCGTGAGCTTCGATTTGTAAACGGGGAATCTGAGACAATTACCTTGGGACATGAACAGTTCGTTTCCTTAGTTGTACCAGATGGATCAAAATTCTCGATTGAGGAAACTGATGGTCCATTTACAAGCACATCAATTACATTTAACACGGATCCCGGAACAACTATTGATGGAAAATTCACTGGCAAAATTGTGATGGGAACCGTAGACAAAGGTGAGAGTCAGCTTGTAGATTATGTGAACAAATTTACCGAGGAAGAACCAGGAACCAAGGATCTTCAAATCAAAAAAACAGTCTCTGGTGCTGTTCCGGATGATACTAAGTTTAAGTTTGACTTGAAGATTGATCCCGCAAAAGAAGGTATCTATAAATACACAATTGGCAACGATGAACAGGAAATCACGTTTAATTCGGATGGTGAATCGACTTCTCCAATTGAACTTACCGCTGGTCAAACTGTCACAATTAAGGATCTCCCAGAAGATGCCAAAGTAACTGTGACAGAAGTTGAAGCAGATGGTTATAAAACGGACATCACATACAATAATGATACTCAAGAGAGTCAAAAATCGATTGAAATTGATCTCTCAGTCATTGATGGCGATTCAACATTAGTGACTTTCAATAATCATTTAACTGCACCAACTATGCCAATAACTGGTGGTATAGGTAACCTCATTATTATTCTAGTTGGCTTGATGGTACTGGCTTCCGGCATGTGGATGTATCGGAAAAAAGTGAGGTAGAGCAAATGGATAATTGGATTATTCTCCCACTGGTATTGGAACGGCGCGGATAAAATTTTTTCAACAAAGATAATAGAACAAGTTTTCAACGGCTGTAAGCAAAAAATCAAAGAGGGTAATAGCTAGAATACGAGGAGGAAGAATATATGAAATCAACGAAAAAAGGGCTCTTCAAGAAGCTCGGAGCAGGACTGTTGGTTATGGCAGCAATGGCACCATTAGCACTGGGAATGACTAGCGTGAAAAGCGTAAGTGCGGCAGAAACAGATGATAAGGTTACCGTCAGTTTGCATAAAATGATCAGAGGTAAAGACGCCAAAGATATTACAAATACTGGTGCTGAGTTAGATAATCTTGATGATTATACAAATTGGAATCGAGAAGACGATGGGGATGTTGCATTTTCTATCTACAGTGTAGATGCAGCCTTTGATGCCTGGAAAAAGAAAAGTACAACGCCATCATATGAAGATGATGGAAAAGCATTCAATGCATTTCAACAATATATTTTGAACTTTGACGGAGAACAAGATGAGTTGTTAGCTGATTTAGGAGTATCAGCTCCTATCCAGACTATTGATTCCAGAACATCTGAAATCAATGATAATCTGTTTAATTTTACCAATATTACAAATAACGGTAAGTATATGATTCTGGAAACATATATTGATACAGATCATACAACTTCTAAAGCAATTCCAACTGTTTTTAGTCTTCCATTAGCGGCTGCAACCGGAAAAACGGTGCATTTATACGCTAAAAATACGGTACCTAAAACGGATCCGGAATTAGAAAAGAAAATGGAAGATAAAGATCAACCAGGTGAATTTGAACTTAAAGAGAATATTGAATTTACCTTAACTAAAGATGGTTCGACTAACTTTGAACCTGTAGAAGCTTCTACTGATGAAAACGGTATTTTGAAAATTAAAAATTTATCAGCAGGTAACTATACATTAACGGAAACAGAAGTGGATGGTTATACGCCTGCAGTAATTAAGTTTAAAGTTTCACAAGGTAATATCTCAATTACCAGCAGTACTCCTGATGACGTAACAGTAAATCAAGTAAATGGTGTTTGGACCTTTTCTGTAAAAAACTATTTAGTTTTTGGTGAAAAAGACTTTCTGAAAGTGGATGGAGACGATCGTAGTGCCTTAAACGGTGCTGAATTCTATGTAACCAATAATTCAACAATTGGAGCAGGAAAATATGCAAAATTTGAAGCCAATAAATTCGTCGGATGGGTAGATACAACAGAAAAAGCGACTAAGTTTACTTCAGGTGACACAGGAGTAAAGGGTGGCTTTAATATTCCATCAATGCCTTATGGCACATATTATCTTGAAGAAACAAAAGCTCCAGATGGATATGCACCATTAGATAAGACAATTTCATTTACAATTAGTGAAACTTCTGAAGCTGCTGCAGCAAAAGAAATCGAAAACTCAACATATGGTCTTCCAATCACTGGTGGTATGGGAATCTGGGTATTCGTCCTTATCGGTGCAGTATTGATGGGTGGATCTGGATACTATTACTACAAATCACGTAAAAACAAATTAGCTTAATCGCTAACTAATTTTTACCACATAAAGTTTCAACAATAAGGATGCTTGTTCATCCTTATTGTCATACATAGCTCAAAAAAATCTGTTTTCCAAAGGAGGTGCTGGTCATTAAACGAAAATGGCTAAAACGAACACTCGCAACCCTAATATTTGTAATTGGTCTGAGCATTATTGTCTTTCCATTCGTATCGAATGCTATGTCACAACAGCAACAACATCGCATGATTGATACCTATAACTCTGTTTCACGACATAGCAAACAGGCTGTCGTAGTTTCGACCTCCAAACTTAATAAAACTTGGTCTTGGCTGAAGAATCCGTTTCAAAAATTTAACGTCAAAAAAGTGGATAAAAACAAAAAATCCAACGTAATGAATGGGATGCTGACGCAGGTGGAAATGCTGGGAACCATCAACATTCCTGGAATTGACGCTAAATTACCCATTTTTAAAGGTACTGATGATCTGCAATTAAGTGAAGGCGCTGGTCTTATGGAAAAAACGTCCTCGCTAGACGGGAAAAAAGGCTCCCACAGCGTGGTCACGGCTCACCGTGGTTTGCCGGGAAGCAAGCTGTTCACGGACTTACCAAAAATGAAAGTTGGCGATCGGTTCTTCATCAACTCTAAAGGTAAAAAAATGACCTACAAGGTGGATCGCATCAAAACGGTCAAGCCAACAGGACTAGATAATTTTCAAAGGGATGATAACTATAACTATGTGACGTTGATGACCTGTACACCTTACATGATCAATACCCACCGTTTGTTAGTCCGGGGGCATCGCATTCCAAACGAAAAGGAACCGGCAGCAAAGAAACAAATTCCATGGTTGTGGATTGGTCTCGGTATCCTTGTAGCAGGTGGCGCAACATATGGTGGTTATCGTTGGTACAAACGCAAGAGCAGAAGAAGGTGAGCTAAATGAGCCGAAAACTAAAAGGATGGTTGCTGGGATCGATTTTCTTGTTTGGTTTACTGATCATGCTGATTGCGCTGTTAAGTGATCCGCTGATTCGTCACATGGGAAATCAAGAAGTGGATGATATGACTGCTGAAAAGGTGGAAGCAGCCAAACGAAAATCGGCTAATTTTGATTATTCAACAGTCAAAATGCTGAATCCAGTTAGCGTTAGTTTAGATGCTGTCCAAAATGCCGCTCAAAACGCCATACAGAGTGGCAATGCTTCTGAATATGCGTCGGTCGGCAAAGTTGCGATTCCTAATGTGTCGCTTCGATTACCCATTGGGAAAGGATTGGGCAATCAGGTCCTGTCACGAGGTGCCGGCACCATGTCGGAAGATCAACAGATGGGCAAGGGCAACTATGCCATGGCTGGGCACTATATGACGAATACGCGGATTCTGTTTTCACCTTTAAAACGGGTGCGGGTGGGCGACATGATTTACCTTACGGACATGAAAAAAGTTTACCGTTACCGTACCTACAGCAAACGGACCGTCCCCAAAAACGAAGTGGAAGTATTGCGAGATGTTCCTGGTAAAAAAGTGGTCACACTGATTACCTGTGCTTCGGCGAACTACAATGAACCAAATCGAATCGTGGTTCAAGGCGAACTTGTCGGCACCAGTACCAATTTAAACCGTTATAAAAATATTTTTGGGTAATACCAGAAGTGTTTTTTGATAATTGCGGAACGAATTTAGGGCTATTCAAATTGCGAGAAACCAGTACAATGGAACTAAGGAAACCAACTTTATGAGGAGGTCACAAACAATCATGACAACTAGAATAATTATGGACTGCGATCCTGGAATTGATGATGCAGCTGCCATCTCCGTTGCTTTGAACAATCCTGAGTTTGACGTTCGGCTAATCACGACCGTGGCGGGCAATGTCACAGTGGATAAAACGACGCGGAATGCGCTGAAACTAGTCCATTTCTTCGACAAAAAAGTTCCTGTAGCTAGTGGTGCCGAACAACCTTTAATTAAGCCGTTTGAAGATGCGGCAAGAATCCATGGGGAATCAGGGATGCCCGGTTATGATTTTGATGAATTTGTGGGTGAAACGGTAAAGCACTCTGCAATGGAGGCCCTGTATCTGACCATCATGCGTAGTTCAAAGCCCGTGACAATAGTGCCAACAGGGGCTTACACGAACATCGCCTTACTGTTAGCTGTCCATCCAGAAGTGAAGTCCAGAATTACCCGTATCGTGGCGATGGGTGGAGCACTTGGCCGTGGTAATATGACAAGTGCGGCTGAGTTTAATGTGTACACAGATCCTGATGCTGCGCGAATTATGTATAATTCTGGGATTCCGATTGTGATGATTGGGTTGGATGTGACGATGAAAGCCTTGTTGACTCCAAAAACCTTGGAGACAGTTTCCACGTTAGGAGAAGCAGGCAATATGTTGGCCTCAATTTTTAAACATTACTATGAAGGCCATGAAGGCGGCATTCCGATGCATGACGTGAATACGATTTGCTACCTCTTGCATCCGGAATATTACCAAACGGTGAACTACTGGATTGATATTCAGACTAGTGGTCCCGCAATTGGTGAGACGGTGGCTGACATTCGTGGTGCCTATCATAATGGGCAAACAAATGCGGAAGTCGCAGTTGGCATTGATACAGATGACTTCAATCGTTGGTTTATTGAAGAAGTTCGGGCAATGAAGGTAGACTAAAACATAAAAAGTGATGGATGCGTAATTGAAAGGCTCCAATAAAGTT
>NZ_DOEM01000021.1:0-7731 GCF_003533255.1 Pediococcus sp. | reverse complement strand
AACTTTATTGGAGCCTTTCAATTTTAGAAAACAAAGGCATTTTTTGCGTACTTTCTTACTAGTGGTGGTCAGTCAGTAAAAACTCAGTGAATGAATTGTCTTTGCTTGTAAACACATTGTATATACGATACACTTTGCCTATAATAAACCAATCCTAATAAGAGGAGTGTATGCTTATGGCCGCAGATCAAACGATAAAGCCTCGTCAAGTGGGTAATTCCACAGTGTTGACCGTTCCCGCAAATATAAAATTAGACAAGAATGCCCGGTATTTTGTTACCAAAGGACCAAATGGAGAGATTGTATTTATGCCTAAGCTTAAAAATCCCTTTAAAGATCCAAAATTGTTGAAACAAATTAGTTCTCAAAAATCAGAGTTTGAGGACGTGAAAATGATTGGACGTGAAAAAGATGAATGATTATCCGCACTATCAGGACATTATTTATCTAAACTTTGATCCTTCACCCGGTAATGAGGTTAATAAGAGACGTCTAGCCGTTGTAATTAGCATAACAGAATATAACAGACTGACAGGACTGTGTGTAGTTTGCCCGATTACACATACGAAGCATCGTTTTGGTTCGGTGAAAGTACATCATTCAAAAATCGACGGGTACGTAAATGCTTGGCAAATGTATTCTTTTGATTATTTTAAAAGACAAATGGAAAGAGTTGGCGAGCTTTCAACCGCGGACTTTAATCTTGTTATTCAGAATTACCAACAGATTTTGGGAAATGGCGTGAATATGTAAAGCTAGATGAAACGAAAGCAAAATTCTCTTTTTGAGAGAGCTTTGCTTTTTTGAAGAATTGACCAAATTTTTGCGTACTTGTGAGTTGTAGAATAATTTTTAACCCCCGATGTTATCCCAAAGTGAGTACATATAATCAATTAAAAATAATAAAAACGCAGATCTTTCTCTTGAGATCTGTGTTTTTGCATGATTATGAAAACTATTCAGCATTTCGCAACACTGTTTTCAACAACAGTAGTGTAAAATAGAAGTATAGGATCAAAATCAGATTAAGACTTGGAGTAATAATATGCGTCGGAGAACAATGCCATCCAAGATTTGGGACAGAGGGAAAAAGCTTTTTCAGGATGGACAAGTAAACATTGAGAATTTGGACGAAGAGCGACAGGTGGTGGAAGCCACAGTCTATGGTACTTATGCGTATGATGTATCTGTGGGACGAGATCCAGATAATGATAACTGTACTTGTCCATATTTTGCAGAAAATGGTTTCTGTAAGCATGTAGCGGCAGTAGTCGAACTATTTAAATTTGCAAAGGATCCAATCGAGACGTTATTTGATGTTAATCGCGATAGTTACGATGATGACGAGACAGACTGGACAGACCCTACAGTTGACTTTCCAGAGATAAAAATGGTGCACAAGCGAAAATCAATGGCTGATTTGGCAGGTGAGCGCTATTTACAGAGTATCGATTTGCCCGAAAAACGATACTTTACACCTTTAGCCGAAACAGTTCGGGAGCCGTTGGTGCTTGATGTTACTATGATGGTTGGCCAGTTAAGTCAGGGTTGGAACTACCCAGCTGAAAATCATCTCTTTCTTAGGCTCAGGGTTGCAAGAAAAACTGATAATAAATTTTATGTGGTGAATAATCTTAAACGTTTTTTGGCTGCATACATGGATGAGGGTGTCTATAAAACAGCCGGAAAAAATGAGTTTCAGTTGGGTGAAACTGTGTTTTCAGGAGCGGATAAGGCCTTAATAGATTTCATGACTGTGACCGGATTGCCTAGTTTCGATGGAAACGGAACGCTAGATATGAATAAATATTATCTTCTGGCGGATAGGGTAGTTCCTAAGTTTATTGAATTATGTAATGAATTACAAAACTTCCATTTTCAAAAAAGCGATCATCAATTTTTATTTGATAGTATTGAGTATCAGCCGTTTCATGCAAATAGCGGTTTGATTAAAGGTGCTCTTAAACCGGATGAAGAAGGATACGAGCTAACAATTCAAAGCGATTTTCAGGAATTGATCTTTGGAAGTGCAATTGTGATTAATCAAAATGTTTTTTATCAAGCTACTACACAACAAGCTATTATTATCAGTCGGATCGTTGATATGTACAATAACATCATGGGCGATGCTATGAATCGTGACCCCGCTGATGCAGGCTTTCAAATGCATTTTGACAAGAGTAAGGAAGCAGAACTGAAAAATTTCATTGAATTCTTCAAATTAATTGGTAATTTGGATGTATCAGCAGACTTTTTTGATAGTCAAATGACTCCCCATTTTGATTTGAGCAAACAAGACAACAATCTGCAATTGAAATTAAGTTATGACTACGGTGGTAAATTAATTGATAGTAAGGATATTGATCAGGTCCCTGAAAAACGCCGTAATACTGAAAAAGAGGATCAGGCTTGGGATTATTTGAATAGTCTTGGTTTTTATTTACGTAAGGATGTCTGGGTGAAGGCTTTCGATGATGCCGATGTAATGTTTAACTTCTTCATGCTGGAGTTGCCAAACATGCGTAAGAATGGTGTGGTAACGCTGAGTGATGACCTGAAAAACAGTTTGCATGATTCTAAGGATCTCGCGCCGAAAGTGAACGTTTCAGAAAAGGATGGTCTACTTTCAGTGAAGTTTTCGTTGCAAGGTGTCGACGAAAACGATGTGGATAGTGTCTTAGCACAGCTAGATTCGCAAAAACCATATATCACCCAGGCAGACGGCTCACTGGTCTTGTTGGACGATGAATTTCGTAAGGTCAGCAAGGCACTATTGAATATTCGCCAACAAGGGAAGTTTAAAAACGGGCAACTGAAAGTGCATGCTTCACAGGCGTTTGCGGTTCAAGCAGCCTTACAGGGAACCGCTAAGTTTGATGATAAATTTAAACAACTTGCCGAAAACTTAGCACATCCGGAAAACTTTGAAATTAAAGCTTCTCATCCAGTACATGGCATATTACGGCCGTACCAAGCAATTGGTGTGAAGTGGCTGGAGATGCTGGATAGTTACAATTTTGGCGGTATTTTAGCTGATGAAATGGGTCTTGGTAAAACGATTCAGATGATCGCATTTTTGTTGGACCATATTGATAAAGACAAGCCCGATCTAATCATTTCACCCGCATCCTTAATCTATAACTGGCAAGAAGAGTTTACTAAGTTTGCGCCTGAAATTAAAACCCAGGTTATCGATGGTAATAAGGCTAATCGCCGCGATTTGATTGAAAACGAACAAGCCGATGTGCTGATCACCAGTTATAATAGCGCACGTTTGGACGTGACCGAGTATAATGATCGCAAAATTGATTATTTGGTGTTGGATGAAGCCCAATTTGTGAAAAATTCGAGCACCAAAACCAATCAGAGTATTCGAAAGCTCAAGCGAAAAAACACCTTTGCGTTGTCTGGGACGCCAATTGAAAATCGGGTCGAAGAATTGTGGGCCATTTTTGAAATTGTCATGCCCGGACTCTTGCCTAGCCGGAAAGCGTTCAAACAGTTAACTGCCGATGAGGTGGCTGTGCGGGTCAAACCGTTTATTTTACGGCGGGAGAAATCCGTTGTGTTAAAAGATATTCCGGCGAAAGTCGAAACAAACTTATACAATGAACTGACACACAAACAAAAGACGGTTTATTTGGCCCAATTGAAACAAATGCAGGTGAAGGTTCAAGGGATGACCGGCGCAAACTTTGTGAAAAACAAGTTGGCTATTTTGGCTGGTTTGACGCGCTTGCGACAGATTTGTGATACGCCGGCTTTGTATTTAGATGATTATAAAGGCGATTCCGGTAAACTAGAGCAGTTAACCGAAATTTTGCGGCAAGCGGAAGAAAATAATCGGCATGTCTTGATCTTTTCGCAGTTTACCAGTATGTTATCGATTTTGGAAAACGAGCTGGATAAACAGCATTTGGATCATTATGTCCTGCAAGGAAGTACGAAACCTAAGGAACGCTTGGAAATGGTCAATGCGTTTAATGCCGGCGAGAAGAATATCTTTTTGATTTCGCTCAAGGCCGGGGGAACTGGTTTGAATTTAACTGGTGCCGATATGGTCGTGTTGGTCGATCTGTGGTGGAATCCGGCGGTTGAGGATCAAGCTACCGCGCGGGCTCATCGAATTGGTCAAAAGAAACAGGTGGATGTTTTTCGTTTAATTACGAAAGGGACCATCGAAGAACAAATTTATAAATTACAAGAAAAGAAACGAAATTTCGTAGATCAAGTGCTTAGCGGAACCGAAAATAAGGGCTCGTTAACAGAGGAAGAAGTTCGCTTGATTCTAGGAATTGAAGAAGGATAGGTGAAGCCAGCGATGGCTTTGCCTTTTTTGTTTAGCCAGAAATCCCAGTAGGCAGATAACTTGAGTATCCCTAACAAACCCTTTAAGCTGAAGATATAGTCGATGGGTAAAACCAGCTTGGAAAACTGAAAGGGGTACTTTTTTATGACCATGGATCAATTTCCCAAAACGCAGACACATTTGAACCAGTTAATTGCTGATTTAAGTCAGTTGCAAGTTAATGTGCAACAAGTTCACTGGTACATGCGCGGACCCGAGTTCTTTAAACTGCATCCGAAAATGGATGAATTTAACGAAGAGTTTGCGGAACAGCTAGACGAAGTAGCAGAACGGTTAATTGCGCTTGGTGGCAAGCCATTTGCGACGACTCACGAGTTTATCGAGCACACAAATTTGCCAGATGAAGTGATTGACTGGGGAGAATTTCCGTTGCCTGAACTCATGAAGCATTTAGATCATGACTTCAGATACATCAGAGATCAGTATCAACAAGGTATTGAGATTACTGATGAAGAACAGGATTTACCCACTCAAGATATGCTGAATGGATTTAAGGCAGAGATGGACAAACTGATCTGGATGGTTAGCGCCTTTTTAGATAAGGGACCGACAGAAGACGAGGCTTAGGCACAAGGTGCGGCAAAACTAGCACACTAATAAAAACGGTTAATAAAATGATTTTGTTGCGGAAATTTATCCGTGGCAAAGTCATTTTTTTGTTAGTTTTCAGGTGGAGTTGTGGTCATTGACCTTAACGCGTAGTTCGGCCATACTAGATACAATTATGTATTTAAAGGAGATCCAACTTGGTGACTTGGTTATTAATTTTCTTCCCGGCAATGGTAGCGGGATTTGTGCAAGGCTTGACCGGTTTTGGCGCGGTCATTGTGATGATGACGATTTTTCCGTTCATTTTACCCATCGCTCCGGCAGCCGGGATTGCCGGTTTGAGTATGTTGGCCAGCATGGTGGGCTTGACCTATAGATATCGCCATGAATTTAAACTAAAACGAGTCGTGGTGCCGTTTATTATTTACGCGGCGGTGGCCACTTGGTCCGTCCATCTCAGCAGTGTTTTGGATACCCATGTGATGCGGGTGTTATTGGGATGTTTATTGGTGGCGTTGTGTTTGTATTTTACGCTGTTTAAAAACGCAGGTGATCGTAAATATCCATGGTACATAGCGGTTTGTTTTATGGTGATTTCTGGATTCTTTAATGGGTTGTTGGGGATTGGTGGCCCATTGATGGCTCTGTACTTTTTGTCGCTATCCACATCAATTCCGGAGTATACGGCCAGTATTCAAGGCTTTTTCTTAATTGACGCTTTTTACATTAACAGCGTGCGGGTCGCTAATGGCATTTTAGATGTGCATGATGTGCCTTACATCTTGGTGGGGATGATTGCCGCCGGAATTGGCACGATCCTTGCGGCGAGAGTGGCGAATAAACTAGATGACCAGACGTTTAGAAAGTGGATTTACCGGTTTATTGGGTTGAGCGGAATTTATTATCTGTTTTTCTAACGTAAAAAAGGGTGAGGAAATGTTCAATAATTTCCTCACCCTTTATTTATTGTTCAAGCTATTTTTAACTTCTAGTTATTCTTTCTTTCGTTTAAGTCCCAGCCATCCCAGCAAGCTTATTAATCCGGTCATGCCAAGAATTTCAGCGATTAAACTTTTCTGCTCATCTGTTTGTGGTAATTGATCTGCATTATGAGTAGCTGCCTTGGTTTGCTGAAGTTTTTGTGGAGCATTGTCCGGGTTAGCTGTTTGGTTAACAGCGATTGGCTTTGCATTAATTGTTGGTGTCTTATTATCTGGGATATGAACGTCTGGTTTTTCGACAATTGGTTTGTTTGGTGGCGTTGGTTTGCCCGGTTGCTGATTGATTTTGGCGTAAACCAGCGCAATCACAACGTTTTCTGCATCAAAACTACCGCTTAATGGCGCGGATCCTGAGGCAAGGCCAACGTATCGGTAACCAGCAATTTTCAACGGTGTGAATGTATAGCCGTTGCCTTGATATCCTGATTGTACCAAACGACGATGGATTTCTTTACCATTTTTATCCACAAACTTAATCGTCAGTAACGAACTTTCTGGAGTCGTTTCGTGACTGTTCAAATGGTAAACAAAGATAATTGTCTGCGATTGTGAAGTAAGCTTTCCTTTGGCAGGAGCCGAATTCGTACCCAATCCAACATAGCTGTAACCTTGATTACTCAAATCAGCAGGAGTGACATCATATCCATTACCGATGAAACCTCCGCGACTGATATCCGGAGAAATGGTTTGTCCGGCTTCATCCACGTATTTTACAGTTAGCGTTCCAGCCTTTTCGGGTGTTGGAACTTCGGTGTTTAAATGATAAACAAAAATAATTGTCTGCGATTGTGAGGTGAGGCTTCCTTTGACAGGAGCTGAATCCGAATCCAATCCGACATAGCTATAACCCTGATTACTTAAGTCAGCAGGAGCAACATCATATCCATTACCGACGAAACCTTCACGACTAATATCCGGAGAAATGGTCCGTCCGGCTTCATCGACATACTTCACGGTCAAAGTTCCAGCTTTTTCAGGCGTTGGTGTGGTCGCTGTGAATCGATAAACAAACGTGACTGTTTGATTCTGATTCGTTAGCTTCCCGTTCTCTGGCGCCGAATCACTACCTACCCCTACATAAACATAACCAAGATTGGTTAGATCAACAGGTGTGACCGCATAAGTTTCTCCCATGTTTCCAGATACAGAGCCGTTTGGATGGAGCACGTGGCCATTTTCATCCTCGTAATGGACAGTCACTGACCCCTTCGCAATTTCATAGATGAACGTGATATTGTTTTGCGTACCATCCTTGTCAATCACAATTGAAACAGTGTTATTTTCGTCCATTGCCGGGGATGATGAAACCAAGTTGTAAATCAGGCCATCTTTTGTGATCTGTTGGGTGCCAGTCGTCGTGTAGGTACTACCAACATCGAGATCCTGAACAGTTTTACTGTCTAAAGCCTGGCCGTCTTTGGTTTGATAATAGACATTGGCCACGCTTTGATCGGCAACGACGTTAATGCGAACTGGTTCCGAAACTTTGCCGCTGTTTGTGAATGAAATCCAATACAAACCGCCAACAACTTTAGCCGCGTTAAACGCTGCAGTGCTAGTATACGTTTTTATTGGTGTCCCGTCCGTTGTAAACTCTGTAATGACAAACGGCGTTGTACCGGCAATTTGGTCATAATTTGTGATTTGATTGCCACTCGTGTCAGTTGCAGTTTGAAAACTCATATTTGGCGTCCAAGTGTCGCTTTGATGGATCGTCACTGGTTTACCAACGATTGTCGCAGCACTTTTTACGAAATTAACCGTAAAATCAAGGCATTAAAGCGTAACCGTTTTGGTTTTCGAAATATTGAC
>NZ_DOEM01000024.1:0-42667 GCF_003533255.1 Pediococcus sp. | reverse complement strand
CTAACTTGATTATAAAATTAGCGGGATTATTTTCATTCCCAACTCTTTCGTTTTATCATGGCTCAAAGTATGCCGTCGAAGGTATCAGTGAATCGTTAGCCAAGGAAGTTGCCGACTGCAATATTAAAGTAATGCTAATTGAACCGAGTGGCTTTCGTACAGACTGGGCTGGCCGATCCTCAAAGAAAATTTTGCCCCAAATTGCCGATTATCAACAATTTAAAGACTTCATAGAAAATAATAAAAATGGGGCGCATCACGAGGCTGGTGATCCAAACAAGGCTGCCGAAATTATTTACGATCAGGCAACTAATCATATAAATGATTTGCCTTTACGCCTCCCTCTTGGAAGGTTTGCTACCGACACTGCAATAAAAAAATATTCAGACACTTTAGCACAATTCAAGAAACACCATGATATTTCCGTATCGGCTGATCAACCAGAATAAAATAAATTAAAATTTTTAAGAAAGAGGCTCATATTATGGGAAAATTAGATGGAAAAGTTGCGATTATTACTGGTGCAAGCTCAGGTTTTGGCCGGGGAACTGCTCTTGTTTTTGCCGCAGTTGGTTGTAACCTAGTTTTGACAGCACGAAGAAAAGATCGACTTCAAGAAGTTACCGACATGTGTAAAAAGATGGGTGTTAAGGCTGTCTACTACGCTGGTGACGCTAGAGAAGAACAAACAGCAACCAAAACCGTTAAGTTAGCAATACAAACCTTTGGCAAAATTGACATTCTGGTAAACAATGCTGGAATTGGTCGTACGCTTTCAATCACCGATACCACAATGGCGGATTACGATTTAGTCATGGATACCAACGTAAGAAGTGCCTTTGCCTTCACAAAACAAACCGTCCCTACAATGGTAAAACAACATGATGGTCAAATCATTATGGTCTCATCTGTAACTGGAGTTGTGGGCCATGCTGATGAAACTGCCTACACTTGTAGCAAGTTTGCCCTGCGAGGCCTAGGACAAGCATTAGACAAAGAATTATTAGATAAAGGTATCAGAACCTGTGTTTTCTATCCTCATGCTGGTGCCACCGAATTTGAGGTTGGCTTTGGTAGAACCAAAAAAGGTGTTGCTAAATCTGGCTTTTTGACACCAGAAGATGTTGGCCAGGCTTTATTAAGTGTTTGCACACAAACTAAAAACTCACGCATCGTTGAATTACGATTAGCATCAAATAACGTCAAGTATTAAAGCAGAATGAACTATTGGGTACAGCGTTCTGTCCTCTGGTTTCAACCCTTGCTAATAGGGTTTACAAATTAAATAAGGAGAGGAAAGTTTTTTTGAATTCTTTCTTCTCCTTATTTTTTTAGCCTTTTCGATTCTGCTGAGAACGCACACTATAACCCCGTTTCATGTTACTAACATCCATCCCGCTATCCTTAAAAAGAACTCGCATTTCATGCGCCATTTCTTCTTACCAGTTGGGATTAGTTCGCCTTTGATGCGCATACTTTTGCCCAATTTCACGTTGTTTTTTCCGAAATTCACGTAAATCACCACTTGAAAACTGCAAATACTTATCCTGATTTGTTGGTGAAAGTTGCGTAACTTCTTCCAAATCTGAATGATCATCCCGATTAAACACAAATGAAATCAAAGGTAAGGTTAAATAACACCACAAAGCCCACTCAGGCTTAAAATACGCCAAGACTAAGACGATAACATTGATTAATCCTAAGAAATTGCTATGATTCAAATAGATTTTATCAAATATTTTTCGGATGTCATTCATATCACTGTATTTTTGATGAATGACCGCATAACTAACTAGCATAAATAATCCATTTACAATAAACGTCAAAATTCCATAAGCCATGACCGTGTGTCGATTAGTATCCACCGTAATTAATTTAGTGAACGTTGGTGTCAGAGATAGAAAAGCTAAGAAAATAAATTCTAAGATAAAAACATGATTGTTCATAGTCTGTGCATCATTAAATAAAACGGAATGCTGATACCAGATATTTGCGACAAAACAAAAGCTAATGAAAAAAATTCCGATGGCTTTACCAAATTGCAGATATTCCGTTAAAGAATCATGTTGAGGCATTGGTAATTCCAATACCATAATTGTAATGATAATTGCAATAACTGCATCGCTGAACGCATCAAGTCGTTCCTTCAGTTTTTCCATAACAAAAACTCCTCGTATTAATCCAATAAAATGATACATCAAACCTATCCAGAAAACTAGTTGTTACATAAGTCAATTTTTTTGTAGAGGCCGGGTCAAAAATTATATTTTTATTGCGTTTCATTATATCTTCCGAATATTATTTCTAAACCAAAAAAAAGCAGATTCTTTCGCCTAGTTACGACTAACAAACCAAAGTACGGATCATTTGTTAGTCTAAGCTATGCTCAGAATCTAACCGCCTTTTTCCCCACTCTCTATTAAAATTAGAGTGATTTAATCTTTTTGGCTGGCACACCACCAACTAAAACATTATCAGGAATATTCTTGGTCACAACTGCTCCAGCAGCAATAATCACATTATTACCAATTGTCACTCCTGGCATAATTGAAACTTTGCCACCAATCCAAACATCATTACCAATCGACACGGGAGAGGCTTTTGCAAGATACATACGGCGGCCTTCCGCTGTCATAGGATGATTAACCGTGTAAATATCGACATTTGGTCCAATCATAACATTATGGCCCATATTAACTGGCGCAATATCAAGGATTGTCAAATTGTAATTGCTTAGAAAATCTTCACCAACATGAATATTTTTTCCATAATCACAATTAAAATTGGCTTGAACCGAGACTCTTTTTCCTGTGGATCCAAAAATCTCTTTGATTTTATTTGTTTGCGCCTGTGGATCGGTTGCTGAAATTTCATTAAATTCTTGGCACAGTTTTGCCGCCCTGGCCTTTCGTTTGGCAACATCCTCGTCTAAAAAATAGCATTCTTCTCCAGCCATTAATTTTTCTAATTCAGTCATATCTTTCACCTCACAGATCAGAATACCACTTAAACTAAGGTTTAAGTCTAGCCTATTTTGAAAAGTCGTTTCTATTCTTTCAAGCTTGTTTAAAATAAAACAATTTTGAGTTTTTAACTTTATTTTTGCAACAAGAAATTGTTAAACTTAAGTTGTTCCATAAAGATCAATGCTAAAAAACAGAAAGGAGAGACTTCGTTATGAAAACTATTGATAGCATCGCACTGGGATTATTGATTGTTGGTGGTCTAAATTGGTTATTAGTTGGACTATTCAACTTTGACTTAGTGGCAACTATTTTTGGTGGTCAAACCGCCATCCTCTCTAAAATTATCTACATTGTCGTTGGAATTTGTGCATTATATGCATTGAAATTCTTCCCGCTGATTATGAATACTGTTAAGCGTGAAGGCTAAAAAGGGCTAGATTAGTGAAGTGCAAAAATTAGACGTTTGCATAAATTTTAAGTAACTACGGCTTGTTTCCGATAATGAATCGGCGATAAGCCTTTTGTTTTTAAAGAAATCCTTTCATAATTGGCCACAAATTAGTCCTTGGGTACGTTAAACTAAATATCGTTTGATAGTGATAAAGATTTTTCTTAGTTCTATATCTAAAATACATAAATTGATTACCTTCAAAAACTCGGCAGTTAGATAGCTCAGATCCTCCAATTATAACCTATTTTGTCTAATCTCAATCCCAGTTGAAATCTTTTCTTTACGGCTTCAATTCCTGGATTTAAATTAGTTAGCGATTCAGATTGTTGTGGCATGACTCAGCCTCCCCATCTTCAATAAGTTTGTTTTGAACCTAATTTAACCTGTAAACTGATTTTCTACATATTCGTGATATAACGGCAATGTTTTAATCAATTCTTGGTGGGTACCATGTCCAGTAACTTCGCCATTTTCAATAAAATAGATCTGGTTAGCATCTACAATCGTACTCAATCGATGTGCAATCACAAGTGTGGTTCGATTATGCATAAGTTTTTCTAATGCTTTTTGAACCATCATTTCCGATTCTGAATCTAAACTTGCCGTTGCTTCATCAAGCATTAAAATCTTTGGATCTCGAAGAAATGCCCGTGCAATGGCAATCCGTTGTCGTTGACCACCAGAGATTTTAACACCCCGTTCGCCAACTTGGGTATCCAACCCCTTTTCCATTTGAGAGACAAATTCCTTGGCATACGCCATTTCAAGGACATGCCAAAGCTGATCATCGGAATATTTTCCGTTAAGCCCATAAGTCAGATTGTATCGAATGCTGCCACTCATTAATTCTGCATTTTGACTAACTAAGCCAATTTGATTTCGCCAATCGGTTAAACTGATATCTGCAATTGAAACGTCACCAATCCTGATTTCACCAGAATCAGGTTGATAATAACGTTCCAGCAAGCTAAAGATAGTCGATTTACCACCTCCAGAAGGTCCCGCAAATGCAACGACCGTGTTTGGTCTTGCCACAAACGATACATCTTGAATAGCCGCCTTCCCTTTTTTATAGGCAAAATTCAGGTGACTCACCCTTAAAGATTTCCCCTGCGCATATAGTGGCTGTCCTTCATTTTGAACCTCCTCATCAACGGTTAAGAGCTCTTGAATACGGGCCGTCGAGCCACTGGCTTTAGCCATACTGGTGAAAAATTGTCCCATAGTCGCAAATGGACCAACCATTTGAACCAGATACATAAAAAATGAAATCAAAGTCCCAAAACTAATCGTTCCCTGGGCAACCCGACTAGCTCCATATACGAGAATCCCAATCATCATTCCCATCATCACCATTTGCATCACTGGTCCAGAAATAGAATCATAAATAGCTTCTTTCAACCCAATATTATAAAGTTTCTGGATTTTTTGATTTCCAGCGTTTTGCTCAACCGATTCGGCAGTGGAAGCTTTGACTAACCGAATCTCACCTAGTGTTTCGCTAACTTCACCATTAAAATCTGCCAAAGTGTCTTGACGCGCATGGGAAATTTTTCGTGCTTGATTCGCAATTGGCATAACGCACAAAATAACCAAAGGCACACCAATAAACATAATTAAAGTCATTTTCCAGTCCATTATTAGCATTAAAACTAATGCTCCAACTAATTGAAGAATTGAGGTCACCATGTTGGGAACCGAATTAGCGAGTAAATCCTTAACCTGTGAAGTATCATTTACCACCCTAGAAGAAATCTCACCAGATTTGGTTTCGTCAAAATAGTTTACTGGTAGCACCAGAATTTTACGCCATAAAAACTGCCGCAGGTTGTTCACAACATTTTCGCCGAAGAATCCTAAAACAGCACCTGATCCAGAACTAACGAGTGCACTCAAAACAAACAGGACAATCGTCCAAACAACTAATTGCATGTTAATTCCACTTTGCAACTGATTGATCAATCGTTGGGCAACTTTTGGCACAATCAATTGCATCCCAGTTGCAATTAGGCCAAGAAATAGCCCTAGCCCTAGTTGCCAAAACCGTGGTTTGATTTTAGCAATTAATTGCACAAAATTTTTAAAATTAAATTTTTGAGAGTGTCCCACAAGGTTTGTATTCATGTTTCGCATTTTGTTATATCTCCATTTATATAGTAATTTTAATCGTGATTGTAAAAATCAAAACCGTGCGGAAATCTAGGATGACCCATTCCCTTAAAGCTTCGTCTCGTGTTAAGAAAATCATTACGACGTTCTTCCCACTTTGGTTCCTTACTTTTTAAGTCACTAACTAATTTTTTTAAAGAATTACTTAGCTGTTGCTGGTCATTGTCTGACAATGATTCAAATAATGAATCAAAGAAATCGTTTTTAAGTTGCCGCGACTTGATGATCGATTCACGACCTTCATCAGTGAGTGAAATAAAAGTAACCCGTTTATCATCAGGTGACTCCGCTTTTTTGACCATGCCACTTTCTTCCAACTTGCTGACTAGCACACTGGCAGAACTAGGACGAATATCTAATTCCTCTACAATCTGTGAGTTCGTTAATTGATCTTTCTCCAACAAGAGCCGCATGACACGCTGTTGTCCTCGTTGATTAAATTGTGGATTATTCTCTTCTTGTGTGCTTCTAATTGCCGCTGCAACAAATACTTTTTGTTGAAATAAATGGCCAAATAAATTTAATAACTCTTGTGTATTTTTTTTCATGTTCAATACCTTCTTTTTTATTTAGTTAGTTTGTGTTACCAATTAACTAACAAAATACAGTCTAACTACTTAGTTAGTACATGTCAACAATAAACTAACTAATAAAAATTTTTTTTCATATTAAACGATCGCCAATTGGATTTGCTGTACACAACATATTAGGATACACTAATATGTAGGAGATGATCCCATGACTATTACCCAACAGAAATTGATTCATGCCTTAAATAATGAAGTTAGATTAGCAATTCTAGAAACTTTAAAATCGGGTTCCAAAAACGTAACTGAGTTGACGGAAAAAATTAATTCTAGTCAATCTAATATTTCTCAACATTTAGCCTGCCTTCGTGACTGCAAACTAATTACCCAGAATCGACGCGGAAAATATTACTATTATCAATTAGCTACTCCAGAAATCACCCATCTTTTAGCCGAAATGGATTTGGTTATTAAAAGTTTAAACTGGAAAAACAACGAGGTTTCGGTGGCTTGCAAAAGTGACATGCCCTAGTCCACATGAAAGGAATTTTGAATGTTAACATTAATTTTTTCTGGAGCGACTGCATACATTTCAACCAGCATTGATTATTTAGTTATTTTAATGCTCATTTTTTGCCGAGCAAGTTCAAAAAATGAACGGTTAACTGTGTATCTCGGTGATTTACTTGGAACCTCCGTTTTAGTAATAATTTCTCTTATTCTAGCCTTTGTCCTGCATTTTATTCCCGCTACTTGGCTGCTTGGAATTTTGGGACTTATTCCAATAATTATGGGCATGAAATTAATAGTAAATGGCGAAGAAAATACAGATACAGTTGTGAATCAAAAACTGAACGCACGGCGAGGTTTTCTCTTAAATGTAGCCATGATCACCATTGCCACATGCGGTGCTGATAACATTGATATTTATGTGCCTTTCTTTGTGACGTTGTCAGTTTCAGGTATACTGATCGTATTACTCACATTTACTGTAATGCTAACTATTTTTTGTTATCTTGGCTATTTGCTGGTAAAAGTTCCCGTTATTGCCAAAAGTTTAGAAAAGTATGGCCGATGGATTACTGCAGCTGTATATATTCTGCTTGGTCTTTACATCATGTTTGAAAGCGGTACTTTTAATAAACTGTTCTCAATTTTGTAACTATTTTTAGTGAGATTAAAACGGTCACCTAGGTATGTACAAAACTGCCTTGATGGCTTTTTTGATGTCAATTCGCACATTGAATTTTTAAGCGTACCTAAAAGTGATAAGGCTCTTTACTTATTTTTTGTATGAATGAATACTTGCTTCATCAAATTAATAATTAATTTACCTGCCAAGGAGGTAAACATTATGAATAAAAACTTAATTGGACTACATCATATAACAGCAATTACTTCCAGCGCACCAAAAATATGAAATTTCATGATCGAAATTTTAGGGTTACATTTAATTAAGAAAACAGTAAACCAAGACGATATTCGCACCTATCATTTATATTTTACAGATGACATGGTCAAAGCCGGCACTGATATAACGTTCTTTGATTTTCTTGGAATTCCTAAAGGTAAACAGGGTAAAAATGGAATTACCCGGCTCGGTTTCCGCGTTCCTAACGATAAAGCATCGGAGTGGTGGCAAGACCGTCTCGATAAATTTGAAATTAGCCATGATGAAAGTAAAACGCGTTTTGGTGCCAAATATTTTTATTTTTACGATTTTGATGATCAACAATACCAATTAGTTTCCGAAGAAAAGCCATGGTGTTGCTGGGGGAGATCCTTATCGACACAGCCCAGTGCCCGGAGAGTACGCAATTCGTGGTGGTTTAGGACCTTCGTTTGGCACCATAGACTATCCCGAAAAACTAAATCAAGTTCTTACCGAAGTTATGAGCTTTACTAAAATAGCCGAAGAAATAGGTAAAACTTTGTATGAGTTACACGACGGAGGTCACGGTTCGCAAATCATCACTGAGACAAGTGTCGTGCTCCCCGATCAATTCCAAGGGTTTGGTACCGTTCATCATCTGGATTTGTTGATCGCTTTTACTTTAAATCAGAATATTTTCGTCCTGGCCGAGGCATCCTTATTAGAAAGATCTTGTGTATGAATATGGAGCATATTTGCCAACTCTCTTATATAATGAAAGTAAACTTACACTATTCTCTTACCTAGATGGCAAGTAACTCATTTCTTACGCACTAGTAATTTTGATACCAATAATGCTGACAACTAGCAACCCAACAAATAGCCAAGTTAATGGTGTTAAACTATCATGAAATAAAATAACTCCTATCACAATACTACCAACCGCACCAATCCCCGTCCAAATTGGATATGCCAAACTGAGCGGTAATATTTTCGTGACTCTAGCGAGAAAGTAAAAACTTAATAACATTCCAATTACGGTTGCAATGGTAAAACCAACTTTAGTGAATCCCTGACTAAATTTCATGGTTGTCGCCCAGACCGTTTCAAAAAGTCTAGCAATTAATAATTCTATCCAAATCATATTTTCCCTCCAAAAAACGCAACCCTAAACTTCTTCAATTGACCTTACGAAGTTTAAAATTGCGTTTCTGCACCCGGTGGCACTTTTATTTTATTTGTGTATTCAGTGTAACATGTCAGCCGCCTAATCAAAAATAAATTGTTACGCTAAAATTTGTTTGTAGAGCCAAAAACCAATTCCAAAGGTCAAAATGTCGGCAACTGGTTGAGCCGCAATCACACCATTATAACCAAATATCCCTGCTAACAAGATAATGACTACTGCAAAAACGATTCCTTGACGTGAAATGGACATCACTAACGCTCCCATCGCTTTGCCGGCTGATTGAAAGATCGTTGTAAACACCAAAACGGCCCCAATAAATGGGGAAGTAATCAAAAGTAAACGCAACATGACCGTCCCCATTTTGATAATTGTAGTATTATGCATGAACAGCGCCATCAACTGTGGTGCAAAAATCATCAAAATAGCCGCACAGATTAAAGCGTACACAACTTCAACCATAAAATCGAATCTTACCACTGCTTTAAAACGAGCCTGAGCACCAGAACCATAATTGTAACCAATTAATGGCTGAGCACCAAAAGCAAATCCCACCATAATTAGCATCACAACCATGTATATTTTTAAAACAATTCCCATGGCCGCAATTGCAGTTGCCCCATAAGGCGCTAAGTAATTGTTTAACAGCATCACTCCAAAACTCTGCATAAAATTAGTTAAAGAGGCTGGAATCCCAATACTTAAAACATCCTGAACTGCTTTTTGGGGAATATGAATCTTTTTAATTGAAAGGGAAAGAATCTGACAATCTTTTACCATGAAATATACCAATAGCGAGGTATTCAGAATATACCCAATTACGTTGGCTAGCCCAACACCTAGTGCTCCCCAATGAAAGACAAAAAGAAAAAGAGGATCCAAAACAATTGTCAAAATGGTCCCAGAAAGTGTAGCCACCATTGATTTGGTGGCTAACCCTTCCGTTCGGATAATGTTACCTGGAACTAATGAAACAATGATGAAAACTGATCCTAACGCAAGCATTCGGTAAAAATCGGCCGCATATTGATAAGTTTGGGAGGTCACACCCATTAAACCAAGGATAGGACGTTCAAAAATCAGCATTAGAATTGTTAACACAAGACTAAACAGGATAGAGCTGTAAAAACAAAAGCTGCTTAGATGAGCACTATCTTCGTGCTGTTTTTTACCAAGCATTCTGGAAATTGCCGCACTCCCACCTAAACCGAAAATATCGCCAATGGCAAGCATAAACGAAAATAAAGGCGTTCCTAAAGCAATTCCCGCAACTAAATTTGCATTACCAGTTTGAGCCACAAAGAAAGTATCGACTAAATTATATATCATGCTTGCAACCATCCCTAAAACAACTGGAAGTGCAAGTTTCATATAAACCTTAGGTATTGGTGCATGCGCAAATAAATAGTCTAAATTCATAAATTCTTCCCCAGTTTCATAAAAAAATCCCCAGCCAAATTGGCTCAGTACCTTGCCAACTGTCTTGGGGTCACTTATTTTATTGTCTTTTTCAGGTTAACACCTCATTTTTCGTTTGTCCATTATTTTTGAAACCGTTTCAAATGCAGTTAATGCTGGAATATGTTAAATTTAGAGTGCCAAATTTGCAAACCCAGAGGGAGGTTTAACATGAACAATAACCGCTTATTTCAAATGCCGTTTAGTAAAATTTATGCTTTGTATAGTCAGAAAATCGGAAAAAAGGGACGTCAACAATCTGAACTTGATGCCGTTATTTTTTGGCTAACTGGTTATAATCCCAATACGCTCCAGCATGTCCTTGATTCCGACATTCCTTTAAAAAGCTTTTTTGAAGACTCACCAAATTTCAATCAAAATGCTAAGTTAATTACTGGATTAATTTGTGGGTATCGTGTGGAAAATATTGAAGATCCCTTGCTTCAAAAAATTCGTTATCTTGATAAGCTTGTCGATGAACTTGCCAAAGGTAGAAAGCTAGACACTGTTTTGCGGAAATGATTTTCAAATTTGAATTTGGTGAAATTTAATTGGATAATCGGATTCAAATATTGTAGCATGGGAACGGAGCCTTAAAAGCAAAATCACAGGAATTGAGTTGAATGACATGAACACAAATGTTTTTTCGAATTATCGCAACTGGCTGGACGCACAAAAAATACCTAAGGGGAAGAAAGCCGTTTTACTTTCTGCTTTAACCCTCTTCGCAGAATTTGGCTTTAATGGCACTTCAACTGCTAAGATTGCTCAAACTGCAGGCGTTAGTCAGGCTACAATTTTTAAATATTTCAAAACCAAACAAGATCTACTAATCGCAATTTTGCAACCAATCATCCAAAACTTCTTTCCGGTTTATCGCGATGATTTTTTGGCCGAATGGCAGAATTTTAATACTCTGCGTGAATTAGTTCATTTTATCATTCATGATCGCTATCGTTTCCTAAAAGAAAATTCAGATGCATTTACAATTCTTTTGTCCGAAATGTTGACCAACCAAACGATTCGTCGGTTATTTCAAAAAATACTTCAGTCTTCTAAACCAATCTTCGTCAAGCAATTTCAAAAAAAACTCCTTCAAAATGGTGTGCGCAAGGATCTAGACAGTTTGGCCGTCTTTCGAACCCTTTTGGGTCAACTGCTCACCTACTTTTTACAGCAGAAATTTGCCCCCCAGATTAAGGTTAATGAAGAAAACGATCTAAAAGAGATTGAAGATCGAATTATTCGCGCAATCAGCGACCAAAAAAGAGAAGCCAATTGACTTCTCTTTTCATTTTGTATTTTTTATTTTCCTAAATACTTGATGACAGATTTTCCTGCCAAACGTCCCGAATTCCAGGCAAACGCACAACTAATACCTTCCAATGTTGGATAAGAAGTGTCATACATACCACTTGCATCATTACCAGCAACGTAAGCACCCTTAATTGGCTGCTTATTTACTTTTAAGGCCTCCATTTTGGCATTTGTTTCAATTCCACCAATTGTACCTAAGGAAGTTGAACGGGCTTTAAGGGCATAAAACGGACCCTTTCGAATCGAGAAACGCAGATAATCAGATGATTTATAAAAATCAGGATCTTCTTTTTTGTCGACATGCTCATTGTACTGTTTAATCGTGTTTTCAAAATCCAGTTCCGACACGTGCAATTGCTGCGCCAAATCTTGTAACGATTCCGCACGCCACCCGGCTTCTTTTTGAATCGCTTCTTCCAAATCAGCATCAATTTGTGGAAATGGGCCGACTTTATGGGTCATCACTTGATGATCTAAGCTCTTAAAAGTGCGTTCAAACGAATCTGTCCAATCAAGTGATTGCGCTGAAATATAGTCAACAAACTGTTGATCTAGAATAATGTAATAGTAGCCGCCTGCCGTATAGGTTGCGTTGCCCCATAAAGCAAAATCGTAGCAGACACTTTCATCTACAAATCGGTTACCAGCGCTATCAACCCACAAAAATGGTAAATTTGTTAGTGAAAAAATTGTCCCGTTGTGCCATTTATGATTTTGTGGTGAAATCACCGAAGCCGCATGATTTTCAAACACCCCCATATGGCGAGTGTCTGCCCCTAACTCGGCCAGCATTTTGATACCATCACCAGTTGCCTTACGTTCTCCCATGCTATATAGATTATCAGGATTTATGGCTAAATATTCTTTGACGAGATCCGGATTGCCAATAAAACCACCATCAGCCACGACCACTGCGGAACAATCAATCACAAAATCGTGTTTATCTTGGTGAACCTGAACACCTACTATGTTGCCATCCTTTTGAATAATCTTAGTACCTGCTGTTTTAAGTAAGAGTTGCCCACCATGATCCTTAAACCTGTGGATGAGGCGATCAAACGCAGCAAATTTATCAATGTATTGGTGGTAAACCTTTGGATGCTGTTGATGGACCTCTTGTGTATTATTTACAAGTTCAGTTTTTAATCCTCGCTCATCAAGCCAGTCAATGGTAGATGCTGATTCCTTTAGGATAGCTTTTGTTAAATTCAAATTACTGCGATAATGGGTGTAGCTCACCAGCTCTTGATAGGCTTGTTTGAGGGAATATTGCACACCCGCTGCCCTTTGTTGACTACTTTCAACTGCAAACAGTCCCTGAGCACCAAACATCCCAGCCCCACCAAATTTATCACCTTTTTCAAGCATGATAACTTGTTTTCCTGCTTCCGCTAACGTTACACCAGCAGCAATCCCAGCAGCACCAGCGCCAACAACCACAACATCCGCTTCCATGATTTAAAAATCTCCTTTTCAAAAGCAATTCAGCAATTTCTTTTTCGATACATCTAATTAAGTTTACCAAAGTTCAATGATGAAAGCGATTAATTACAACCCACCTGGTCTCGAAACAGTTGATAAAGTCAGAAAATCACGGCAAACCGACACTAAAAAAAGCCTTAATCTAGAGAGTGAATGAACAGCTTCACTCCCAAACTATCAAGACTTTTTTAAATCTAGTTTTAATACATGGCTGCATTAATATTCATGATTTTCCAGTCATCAGCAAATTTTTCTACGTGCAAGGTCAACTGAAGTGGCCATATATTTCGCCCACCATGAATACTAGCATCGACTCGGCTTTGACCAATTAGATCTGCCTGATGATCATTTTTCATCTGAACTTCTACATTTTCTTCAGTTGAAGAAAAATAGTTCATTTGTTTTGTATCAATGTCTTGTAACCATTTTTGTTTACTCTGGACCATTCCCGTCATATGGACTAAATGGAAATTAGCATCTAGTAATACGCCTAATTTCTTAGTATCTCCGGCCACCATATAACGATTATGGTCTCGGTATAATTGGACAATTCGTGCTTCTTCATCATTACCCATCTATTCTGCCCCCCCTGAAATATCCTTATTGACAAGGTCCGCCATGCAAAGTCTATAAAATAGTTCAATTGATTTTGACTTTCCGTTTCAAAAAATTAGAAATTTTCTGACCAGTCCACAACCGCTTTTTCAGCTGTATCCCAATCGCTGCCGGTCAAGCCCAAACCCTTTACCACCTGAGACGTTCCAACAAGATGCTTGAAATCTTTTTCATAGGAATCAGCCGAACCTGTATCCGTATAAAAAGGCGCTAATTTGGTTTTTGAAGGTGTAATTTGTTGCAAGAAACTACGAACTGGCGTTGAAACTTCACCAGACCAAACTGGCCCACCAACCAAAACTAAATCATAATTACTTACATCTGGCAACTCGCCAACCAGTTTTGGTAATTGATTTGTTTCCAACTGTTTTTTGGCCCGATCTGAAGTATCAAACATATCAGTCGAAAATGTACCATCTGCTACCTTCATTGCAAAGACTTTTCCATTTGTCACTCTTTGAATAATTTTTGCCAGTCTCTCAGTATTACCAGACCAAGAATAATAGGCAATTAACATCTTTTTTGCCATCTTTTGTCTCCTAAATGTTTTTAACACTCTAACCGAGTTATCAATATCCTAAACTTGTTACTTACGATTAATCCCCAAACTATCTCGTGAGCCTAATTTTTCATCATGAGCTAAACGCACAACCAAGTCCGCAATACTCTTTCTTGATACATCGTGGCCACCAAATGGCTCACCTTTTTTTGTCACTTCATAACTTGTATCATTACCATTATCGAACCATCCTGGTCGAATAATTGTGTAGTTTAAATCAGAAGCCTCGATCACATCTGCTGCATCTCGATAATTCTGTAATACCGGATTAGAAGCCAAATTGCCACTAGCACCCACGGAAGCGGGAATTTCATTATAAATTCCCATCGAAGTAATAAACAAAAGGCGTTTTACGTCCGAATGATCCATTGCATTCACCAAGGAAGAGGCCATTGAACGTAAGTTACCACTTAAAGCAGCAAATACGGCATCTTGTCCCTTCAAAGCCTCAAGTAAAGTGCTTGTATCTGCCACACTGCCAGTTAACGCCGTTTCGCGCTCCTCATTTATGTGTCCTAAACGACGAGTATTTCTCGCCATTAAAGTTAATTTATCGGTTGTATTCTCTAAAAAGTAATTTCTTGTGACACTACCAACTGAACCAGTTGCACCAATAATTAAAATATTTGCCATTTTAAATTTCTCCTCTTTACTTTATAAAAACTAAATAACCTGATTTTGTGGATCTAATACCAACGATTCAGATAACAAAATTTCACTAAATAAATCATAAATATATTCGGAATTAACCATGTGATTTTTAGCAAAATCATAAAGAAAATTACGTTCTTCATCAAATGCTTGCATCAAGGCCCGTCGTTGTTCCACACTTTGGATACTTGTCAAAGTGGACTTGTCAGTGGTCACAGAACGCCATTGATTGAAAAATGCTTTTAACGTATTTTTTTGCACCTGATCACGCAAATCATAAATCACGATTTCGCGTACTTTGTTACTCAAAGTCATCGTTTCCACATGCTGAACGCCAACAATTACCATTTCATTTCGTAAGATCTTTAACTGAGTTGTCTTATTTAAAGTATCTGCATCTAAAGGAAGAATTACTTTAAAAACGATCGTCGGAATTAACATGCTCAAAATAATCACAACCGTTTCAATAAGAACTATTTCGTTAAAAAGAGATCGCGAAACCCCATTACTTAACACAGAAAATGTCATGGCTAACGTCACTGTCCCATGAACCCCGCCAAGGGCAAATAACAGTGCAGATCTGTTTGTCCGATCCGAAATAAAAAAACGACCATAGATAAAACGCACAATCAATAATAAAACGTAAACCAGAACGCCTATCGCCAACCAACGCAAGGAAATCCCAATACTGCGGCGCTGTTCAAAAATAATTCTCTCCAAACTAAGTCCCAACACTACAAAGACAAAACTGTTTAACACACTATTGGAAAAATTAACCAGCTGTAAACCCAGATGCATCTGGCGTGGTGATGAAAATCGACTCCGCGTTGTTTCGCTATTATGAATCAATCAAGCAGTCACGACCGCAATAATTCCAGAAACGCCTACTTCTTCTGCAATGAAATAGATACAAAATGGCGTTAATAGGTAAATTAGGGTTTGCGATGAAATCACATTGACTGATGATCGAACTAAAAATTGACGAAAGGCCATCACAATCAAGCTTAGAATTCCGCCCAAAATAATTCCACCGCCTGCTGAAAATAAAAACAATAACACATTTTTTCCAAACGCGACCTGACCGGTTTGTAACCAGAGGAAGGCAGCTTGCAAGAGAATTATTCCGGTCGCATCATTAAATAAAGATTCTAACTTTAAACTTTTTCTTATCCCACTTTGAATGGTTCGTCCCTCAATCACTGAATCAAAAGCTGTGGCATCAGTTGGAGTACTGATGGCAGTCACGATCAATGCCAATGGAATCGCCAAAGCAAACACTTGATGAACCACAATTGCCACTATAATTGCCGAAACGGCTGCTAAACCTACAGCCGTTCCCAAAATATTATTAATCTTTTTTCTTACCAACAAAGCCGGTGTGGCCTGGCCTTCGAAAAACAATAATGGTGCAATAATAAAAATCATAAAAATTTTATCATCAAAGCTCAAAATCAAATGATTTGTAAATGGAATTATTCCCAAAATAATTCCCATGACCAAATTAATATACGTACTTGACACATGACTGACAGTTTTGGCAATAATATCGCTAATTGCAACAGCAATCAGAACAACAAAAGACGACAACATTAATGACATTCAACAAACTTCCTTTCGGTCCTCAAACCAGGCTAAATTCCACCTTCAGTATATCAAGTTTTAAACTATTTTAGAAAAATTTGCCAAAAATCATCAATTTAATCCAAATCGTTATTCAAATTTAGCAGTGGTCTACTCGCCATCTGGAAAATCAGTTGATGCTGCCAAATCCTTTTGTTTTTTGTAATCATCCAATCGCTTTGTTAGCACATCAATTGTGTTTTGTACGGCCGCTGATCCAAGCATCATCCGTAAAGGAGCAGGATTTTGATCTACACTCTCAATAATTCGAGTTGCCATTCGTGCTGGATCTCCAGGTGCTAAACCATTAGCAAGGGCCAACATTTTTTCAAATGAACGAGCCGGATTTCCCTTATATGCTGGCATTGCTTTGGCTACTTGAGCACTTCCATATCTAAATTCCGTACGAGCACCACCCGGCTCTACGATTGTGACACCAATATTGAAAGGTGCTACCTCTTGGGCCACTGATTCTGCAAATCCTTCAATCCCAAATTTTGATGCATGATACATTGAGTTTCCTGGAAAAGCAACTTGACCACCATATGAAGAAATTTGAATAATTCTTCCATGTTTTTGCTCGCGCATTTTTGGTAAAATTGAACGAATCATTTGGATCGATCCCAATAAATCTGTTGAAAGGATTTTATTGACTTCTTCATCACTAAGCTCTTCTGCTGCACCAAACAATCCATACCCAGCATTATTAACTAACACATCAATTGTGGCATGTTCTTTAGAAACTTTGCTGACCACATTATGAATGGCGGTTACATCAGTAACATCCAACTTTTCATAAGAAAATGTCTCAGGATACTGAGCAATTAAATCCTTAATTTTTGCCGCATTTCTAACCGTCCCAATGACTGTATTTCCAGCTGCTAACAATTGTTTTGTTAATTCTAATCCAAATCCGCTACTTACGCCTGTAATTAACCATGTTTTACTCATCATAAATTTCCACCTATCTTTTAATATTTTTTACTTATCCTGATCCAATTTTTCCTGATGCTGCCGTTCAAGGGTGCGCAATTCTTCTTCACTTGCTTGTACATGATCATAAAAATGATTCAATTTAAAATGCAAATGATCAATAGCAGCCTGAAGATCATCACGTTTTTCTTCCATTTCGGCCATTTGCTCGTTTAATAAAGCAATTTGTTCTTTTGTATTGTCTTCTTGATTATCAAATAATTGAATGTACCGGCGGAGATTTTCAATACTCATCCCTGCCGCTCGCATTTGTTTCACAAAATTAATGCGGCGAATAATTCGTTCATCAATTTCACAATTACCAGCCTCGCTTCGATCAATCGCCGGAATTAAAGTTTCCTTTTCGTAATACCTAATTGTGGCCGAAGAAACACCTGTTTTTTCACTGGCTTCTTTAATGTTCATTTTAATCCTCCTTTTAAATTGATTCTTATGTTCTTAAGAACTGTCTAAAGCATAACTCTTAAAGTGCACTTGAAGACAAGCCCCAAAACTTGATTTTTTGAATTTTTTTAAACAACTGCGCTTTAGTTCAATTGTTTAATGACCTTTGCTGGAGTTCCTACCGCAATACAATTATCAGGAATATCTTTAGTTACAACTGCTCCAGTCCCAATAATTGAGTTTTCTCCAATTGTTACCCCAGGTAAAATGCTCACACGGGCACCAATCCAAGCATTTTTCTTAATATGAATTTCACCAGTTTTAATCACTCGAATATTTTTGGGCTCATGGTTGACCGTATAAAAACCAACACCCGGTCCCATCATGACACCATCATCAATGGTAATAGTGCCAACTGACATCATAGTTAAACTATGATTAGCATAAACATTTTTACCCAAGTTTACTCGATTAGCACAATCTACATGAAATGGTGGCGTAAAATAAGTGCCATCTTTCATTTGACCATGAAACATTTCGTTCTCTAGATCTTTTAAATTCTGCTTTTTAGCAGGATCTGTCATATTAATTAAATGACAATAATGATCATCACGATCAATTTCACCATGAACTTCCTTTTGATACTGTTCGTTTCGAATATCGAAAGATTTTCCGTTTCTTAATTCTTCAAAAACACTCATAATAACGCTTCTTTCTATTTTAAAATCAATTTATTGTTAATTTAATTTTTATTCTTCTTTGGCACAATCATAATAAACGTAAGGATTAAAGCAATCACAAGAAAAGCAAAGCCTCCTCGTAGTGCCCAGTCTGTTCGGATTACCAAGCTGTTGGAGTTTGCAACCACAGAACTCAAAACGACTAAAAGTGCTAAGCCCAATGAGCCACCTACTTGATGGGCCACATTCACAACTCCTGATGCTGCACCAGCATCTCTTGCATTAATCTGAGCAATTCCTGCAGTTGTTAAAGGACTCAAAACTGCCCCTTGACCTGCCCCAATTAAGATCATCGGTAAAGCAATTGCAAGCACATAATTACTGCCATTGCCGGCAAAACTCGGCCAAAACATGCCAATAATTGTTAACACTAAGCCTCCAACAAGTGTCATCCCATTACCAAATTTAGCGGTTAGTTTTGAAACCTGCAGTGCACTAATAAAGTTAGCAATTGTCATTGGGAAGAAACCTAGACCAGCCATCAAGGGTGAAAAGCCATAAACTTCTTGTAAAAATTGAGTGATGAAGAACCAAGAGGCCATCATGGCACCGAGGAATAACATTCGGGCTAAATAAGCACCAGCCCGTTCAGAATTCTTAAAAACTCTTAATGGCATGATTGGTTGAGCAACTTTGGCTTCTCGCCAAATAAACAGACCCAATAAAATAACGGCCGCAATAATCCAATCCCAAGCTGTAGAACTTTCAGAAACTAACAAAATCCCATAAACTAAACTAATCATACCGAGCAGTGACAGCAAAGACCCAATACCATCAAAAGATCCTTTTTGTGACTTGCTTGACCGAACTGCTTTTGTCGCCCAGATAAACATTACAATGGCAATTGGCACATTTACGAAAAATGCATATCGCCAACTCAATAAACTTGCGAACAAACCGCCGATTACTAATCCAAGACTTGCACCAATTCCAGCAACGGCCCCGTAGTCGGCAACTGCTCTGATTCGTTTTTCCCCTGCAGGAATACTATCCATCAATAAGGCTAAAGTTGATGGTGCCAAGGCTGCAGCACCAGCGCCCTGAAAGCCACGAGCAATGATTAACCACATTGGACTATTTGCTAAGCCTACTAGTAAAGAACCTAATCCAAAGATGACTAGTCCAAAATTAAAAATATGTTTTCGCCCAATAATGTCACCTAAACGACCACCTAGGAGTAATAAGCCACCGAAAATAATTGTGTACGCATTTTGTACCCAGGTTAAATTGGCGGTTGATAAATTCAAATCAGTCTGGATTTTTGGTAATGCCGTAATCACAACTGAAACATCCAGAACCGTCATAAAATAACTCACCAAAACGATCGATAAAATTGAAAATTCGTATTTTGTAAATTTACTTTGCATGTTTGCATCTCCTCATATTCTTGTTTGACTACAATTAAGAAGTATAAAGGGTTGTAGTAACTGCAAGGCAAGCCTTTTTTCAAAAAAGTTTCATTTTTTCTGAAAGAAACCGAAACTCAGGATTTTAGACAAGAAAAAAAACCGAATAATGATTATTATTCGGGCCTTTTATACACAATTTTCAAGTTTTATCTAAAATGCCATGTAACAGAAGTATCTTTCATTTTTCGCATTGCATCCATATCAGCATCAGATATCTCAAAGTTCAGTTTTGTATTGCTTTCAATATGCGTCTTACGAGTGGCTTTGGGAAGCGGCACAATCCCATTTTGAATACAGAATTGAATTGCGAGTTGAGGTAAGTCAACGTCATACTTTTTCGCCATTGTCTTTAGACCTTTATTGTTTAATAAAGCTCCCGTGGCTAGTGGAGAATAGGCTTCAACTAAAATATTATGACTCTGGGCATACTTGGTAATGGCGTCTTCCGTATATCCCACATAGTACTGAATTTGATCAACCATTGGTTTAATCTCTGAATGATTAAGAATATTACTTAAATCATTCGCGTCAAAATTTGAAACGCCAATAGCTTTAGCTCTACCAGATTTGTAAATTTCTTCCATTGCCTTCCAAACATCACGGTTTTCCAAATCATAATTGCCGCCTGTCTGACTCCAAGGTTGAGGAGCATGGACAAGATACAGATCAACGTACTCTAAATCAAGATTACTTAATGAAGTGTTAAAATCATTTAAAGTCCCTTGGTAAGACTTAGTTTCAGCCGGTAACTTCGTTGTGACAAAGACATCATCACGCTTCATACCAGACTCCTTAACTGCTTCACCTACTTGTTTTTCGTTTCCATAAACAAGTGCAGTATCAATGTGCCGATAGCCTACACTTAAAGCATCTAAAACTGCTTGTTTTGTTTGAGAAGCTGGGATTTGCCATGTCCCAAATCCCACTTTTGGAATCGTTGTGCCATTAGTTAAGTTAAAAGTATCTGTTAATTTTGTCATTTTTTACCTTCTTTATATAACATAGAG
Source organism: Pediococcus sp. (assembly GCF_003533255.1). Classification (NCBI taxonomy): domain Bacteria; kingdom Bacillati; phylum Bacillota; class Bacilli; order Lactobacillales; family Lactobacillaceae; genus Pediococcus; species Pediococcus sp. The sequence continues at coordinate 21,761 of NZ_DOEM01000024.1, read as the reverse complement.
TGCTTACTGTTTGTCAGTATTGTTTACTAAATAACGTAGCCAAACAGTATTGCCTTTTGTTTCTACACCTTTTAAAGTAAATGAAACGGGTGTTGCTTTGGACAATCCTTCACGAGCTTCGAATAAACTTGGCGTTTTGCTCGATCCATCTGCTGCCGGTGTCAAAACCAAACTTATCTCATCACACAATCCCTGCTGAATGAAAGACCAATTTAAAACGCCCCCACCACCTAACATGACGGTTTCCATATGAAATAAATTCTTCAACTTGTCGAGAGCTAGTTTAGCATCCAGTTTATCCTTACCTGAAATAATATACGGTATATTTTTATGCCTTAAAAACGCTTTATAGGCATTACTAGCTTGACCCGTAAGAACTTCTAAGACTTGTGCATGGGTCGTTTGATAAACTAATTCATTTGACTGCCAAGCTAAGCGGCCATGAGGATCAATAGAAATATAATACTTGTCAAACTTAGTCGGAATAACAAAGTCCCCAGCCGGAACCTGAGGCGCATTTTGATCAAGGTCCGGTTTTTTATAAAATGTAAAATTATCATCTGTAGTGGTTCGCCCTGAAAGCCAGCCCTGATGTTGATAATAGCCATTTTTTTCAAATGCTAAATGATAAAATAGTTGACCAGGTTCTGGTCCTGCTGCCCCATGATAAGGCCCACTAATCTTTCCATTTAACGAAGTTGCCATATGACAAAAAATATAAGGTCGGTCCATTTTTATTTTTCTCCTTTTATATTAAAGCTTTGAAAACTACTAATTGCTATTTTGAAAACACTTAATAAAACGAGGGCTTATCCCATTCTGTATCTGGTTCTACAACACCAATATTTTGCTTACTATATTTAGTTGGCTCCTGAATAATTTCGGTAACTAGTTTAGCAATTGCCTGTCGTGTAACTTGAGTACCTTTTAGTGGCTCGCCCTTGGGAACAATTTCAAATGCTTCGTTACCATCCTGATCATACAACCAAGTCATCCGCAAAAAAGTATAGTTCAACCCACTGTTATCAATCACGGCAGCAGCATTCTTGTAAATTGTATAGTCTCCCATCATGTTGGCATTCCATTCACCAAATTTACCGGCAACTTCATCATAAATACCAAGCCCACCCGCAACAATTAGCCGCTCTCCGCCAACTTTTTTCATGATTTTTACGACCAATCGATTGGTCTTCTCAAACTGAGAAGTTGCCAAATAGACAATGTCTTGCCCAGTAATTGCGCGCACAAGCTCATCACTATTACGCCAGTTACCTTTGATAATTGTGACGTTGTTAGTCTTCTGATATTTTTTCAAGACTTGTACATGACTTGAAAATAACGTTAATTGAATTTCAGGAAAAGACAATAATCTTGGAATCAAATACTGACTTATTTGGCTGGAAGCTCCTAATAAAACGACTTTTTTCATGATGTATCCTCCATATTTACAATTTAAGCTTTACAAATCCAGTTTAAATGCAACTTTGTTATACGTCTAATGCTTAATCTGAATCAATCTATGCTCATAAGGCTGATCTGTCGTTCAATTAGTACGTAAATCCAATAAAAAACTTTTCACAAATAAGAAAAGTTTTCGTCTATACCTTCATTTTATTTATTAATTTTTGCTATCCATTGTGCAACTTGTAACTTAGACCGATCAACTTTATTTCCATCAACAACCAACGCTTGGGTAAAAGTGTTTTGGCTGGCGCCTTGTTCGCGCAAAATTTCTTGAATTTGTTGAACACTGTCGCCTTGGCCATACCCACCTTCACTCATGAATGGCGCAATTCTTTTACCCGAAAGCAGTTGACCAAAAGTTGTTAAAAATGAGTTCATTGGGTGTGATAAATGCATTGCCCAAATCTGATAACCTAAAAAAATTGTGTCATACTGACTTAAATCCGGTAGTTGCATATTCAGCTCTGGATAATTATTATTTTCTCGTTCCAGATTTGCGCGTTCCAGTGTTTTCTGATAAACACCAGGGTAGGAATTTTTTACGACAACCTCTAAAATATCAGCTGAAGTTTTTTCTTCGATCATACCGGCAAGCAATTCAGTACTTCCCGACCGTGAAAAATAAATAATAAGTTGTTTTGCATCCTTAGTTAGTTTCCGAACTGGTTGATTTTTGTTGTTTGTATCTTGACCATCAGATGGTGTCCCATAACCATTTTGCCATTCACCGTTTGTTCTTCCTAATTGCGGTGCATATATTGGCTGGCCGTCAATTTTACCAACAACTTTTTGCGTCGATCCTTGTTTTTTTATTTGCAAATTTTATTCCTCCATTTTCTGAAATTCATGTCCACTAAACCCACACATTATCAAACTAACTTTTTATTATGGACCTTATATCTCACTCCAAGGCAATATCTATTAGTTACATATTTGTGCAGAAACAAGAAAAGAGCAACAAATTTTCCCTAGAGAAATTTACTACTCTTTAAAAGAACTTCTTCTATTTAATAAACCGGACGATCTGAACCCTGAGTTGCTGGATCGGCAATTCCCAAACTATCTTTTGATCCAAAAGTTGGATCAGCCACAATCTTCAAGACCACATCAGCAATACTTTGCCGTGATCCTGAGACACCATTGTACTGGTCATTTTTGTGTGTCACCACATACTTCACTTCATCACGATCATTCAACCATGGTAAGCGCAACGTTGTGTAATCTAACCCTGATTCGTCAAGAAGTTTATCTGAATTAATTGCGGCCGGTAATCCACTCATGACACTTTGACGATTCCAGCGACCAAACTCACCAGGAACTTCATCATATAATCCCAAAATATTTGTAAAGACAACTCGTTGCACATTATTGGCCTTCATTGCTGCAATCACATTTTTAGTCCACGCATTGTTGCTAGTATGATCAACAACTGCTACAAAGACCATATCTTGTCCAGAAACTGCCTTGTTCACATCATTTTCGTTATCAAGACTACCTTCAACCACAGTCACACGTGAATTATTTGCCAAATTACTCAACCGAGAACTATTCCTTAAAAATAAGGTTAGTTCGACATCTTTAAAAGCCGATTCACTTAATACACGGTCTTCAACGATTCGGGCAATCTGTCCATTTGCTGCCATAATTAATAATTTCATTTTTGTTTTCTCCTCGTATTTTATTTATTGAATGTTTCCGTCATATGCTAATTTTTCTCTTTCATAATTAAGTGTATGATCTTCAAAATGATCAATCTTATAATCAAGATACTTAATCGTCTTTTCAATTTTCTTACGTTGATCTTCTAAATCTTGCCGTTGATCAACCAACAATGACTTACGTGATCCGGCCGTTTGTTTCCCTTCACGATACAACTTCACAAACTCAATTAGGGCTTCAATCGACATGCCAGCATTTCGTAAAGCTTTGATATAGAAAACCCAGTTCATGTCGCGTTCACTATACTCACGGTAACCACTGTCATTTCGTTTAATTTCTGGTAACAATCCTAACCGCTCCCAATAACGGAGCGTATCTTTGGTTAAATCAAACTGTTTACTGACACCATTGATATTCATATTTTCTCCTCTTCCCTCATTCTTTTCTTCATCTCTTTGTTATTCTAAACCTTCGTGTGAACTCTAAGGCAAGAGAAAAACGAAAAGTTTCCCACAAATTTGTAAGAAACTTTTTTTCGAACACAATATAAGTTTTAATTATTCAGGATCAGTTGCAACCAATCCACCGGCCAAATTATCCATATTTGGTTTATCAGCCGTTACAATCAACTGTTCATTAACAAAGGCATTTAATCCTAAGCTACTCATTTCTCGGCCATAGCCAGAATTTTTTACACCGCCAAACGGTAAGTCGGGTAGAGAAGTCATGAAGTTATTCACGAAAACCATCCCTGTTTCAATCCGACTAGCTACTTTTGTTCCACGTTTAGGATCACCACTGAAAACAATCCCGCCTAAACCTAAATCGGAATCATTAGCTAAATCAATTGCTTCTTGCTCACTATTAACTTTATAAACCTGAGCTACTGGTCCAAACATTTCTTCAGAATATGCCGGATTATCTTTTTTAATGTCAGTTAAAATAGTAGGTTGGAAAAATTGACCGGGCAAATCAATTTTTTTATTACCATAGTAAAGCGTTGCCCCGGCTTCAATAGCCTCATCAACTTGACTTTGTAACTTATCTTTTGCCCGTTTAGAATTCATTGGTGCTAAAGTTGTTTGACTATCCATTGGATCTCCAGGTTTCACATTAGCAAAATTTTCCTTCAACTTTGCTAAAAATTGATCATACAAATTGGCCGCCACGATAAATCGTTTTGACGATGTACATACCTGACCTGCGTTGTAAAGACGAGCTCGCCAAGCAATATCCGCTACACTATCTATATCAGCATCATCTAATACCACAAATGCATCAGTACCGCCCAGTTCCATGGTGTTTTTCTTCAAGTTTTCACCTGTAGTCGGTTGGATACGGCTTTTCTGGTTGTAGTTGATAAATTGCAGCTCCAGTCTTTTTTTGCAATTTTTCAGCTGCAGATTTTGTATTACCTGTTAATGAAAAATAAATAATTAATGAGCCTTCATCAGCAATAATCGACACCTCCAATATAAAAATCTTTATTTTTTTGTATTATTGTTTTGGCTGGTATGCACTAAAACTTAACCTGGTGAAGTTTCTCTGTCACCATTCATTTTAGATGTTGTCATAAATATCGTTAAACCTGCCTTTCATATTCAACAAGGTCATCATAAACCTTCGTGTGTACTCTAAGGCAAGAAAAAGATTCGTTTTTTTGAAATAAGATTTCTTCAGAACATGTTATACTAAAAAAATATGCAAGAAAATATGAGATAAAGAAGGTTTTACTTTGAATAAAGAACGCTTGGCAGCTTTTACAGATGCTGTTCTCGCCATTATTATGACTATTTTAGTTTTGGAACTGGAAAAGCCAAAAACTGTTAATTTAGCTGGCCTATGGGCGTTACGCGCTAACTTTTTTGCTTACACACTATCGTTTTTTTGGATTGGTTTAATGTGGACCACGCACCACAATAATTGGCACAAAGTAAAGAGTGTTTCTAACGCAACCGTTTCTTATTCCTTAGTCATGTTATTTTTAGCTTCATTCTTTCCATATACCACAAGTTTAGTAGCATCCAATTTTAACAACGTCACAGCCCAGGCACTTTATGGCATTATCGTATTAGCTGTTTCGTTTAGTAACATGGCCATTTCTTATTCTTTAAAAAAAGTAAATCCTGCTGCTCATTTTGGCTGGTTGTATGCCTTACCCAACTCTTCAATTATTTTGGACGTTGCAATTAAATTAGTTGGGCTGATAATCACATTAACATTTTATGCACCGGCAATGATTTATGCTATTTTCATTGATATATTTATCGTGGGTTATGCAACTAGACAATCTAGTAAAAATCAGTTTCACTTAAATAAAATCTAATGGTACTAATGATTGCAAAAAGCGATTAGTTTTATAAAAATAATAAAACTAATCGCTTTTTCACTCATCATGTTTTGCATTCATACAAATTTAACTATAGTTCAATCTCACTGAATCCCGAAAAAGCACAACTTCAAGGAAAGTTTAGGCAAGGCATATTTACTATGTTAAACCCTTCAGACTCTGGACAATCAATTATGTATCCTAAACGTTCAATTAAAAAATTATGACATATACTCATAATCAATATTTATTGAAAGTAAAGCTTTTGTTTATCTTTTCTCCAAACACAGTGGTAAATTTAAAGTATCAAGTCAAATTCTTATGAAAGGCATTTATTTTGAAACAAGAATCTTTATTTGCGTCAGAAAATAATCAAAATAGCCCACTAGCCAACCGGGTACGGCCACAAACTCTTGAAGAGTTTACGGGTCAAACTCATTTACTAGGCAAAGGAAAAGTATTACGTGAAATTATTGCTCAAGATCAATTACCTTCAATTATTTTTTGGGGCCCGCCTGGCGTTGGAAAAACAACATTGGCACAAATTATTGCCAACCAAACTAAATCTCATTTTGTTACTTTTAGTGCTGTCACAAGTGGGATTAAAGACATTCGCAAAATTATGGAAGAAGCCGAAGAAAATCGGGAGCTCGGTGAGAAAACAATTGTTTTTGTTGATGAAATTCACCGGTTCAATAAGGCCCAACAAGACGCTTTTCTTCCATTTGTGGAACGAGGAAGTATTACTTTAATTGGAGCCACAACCGAAAACCCATCGTTTGAAATTAATTCCGCTTTATTATCGCGTTGTAAAGTTTTCGTACTTAAAGAATTGAGTACTGCCGAAATCAGCAGTTTGCTTCGCAAAGCTTTAAATAATGCGAATGCTTTTCCAAACTTAAAGGTACAAGTTGACGAGAATACTTTGACTCTTATTGCTCAATTTGCAAACGGTGATGCCCGTATTGCTCTCAATACTTTAGAAATGGCAGTTCTTAACGCCGATCATCAGAATAAGTCGGTCATAATTAGTGAAAACAACTTGAATCAGTTTATTAACACAAAATCACTGCGTTATGACAAGCATGGTGAAGAGCATTACAATATTATCTCAGCTCTTCATAAATCGATGCGAAACAGTGATGTAAATGCAGCAATTTACTGGCTATCACGCATGTTAGATGGTGGTGAAGATCCGCTTTACATTGCTCGACGCTTAGTTCGATTTGCGAGTGAAGATATTGGTGTTGCCGATACCAAGGCACTTGAACTGACCATTAACGTTTTTCAAGCCTGTCAATTTTTAGGAATGCCAGAATGTGATGTTCATTTAACTGAAGCAGTTGTTTACCTATCGTTAGCTCCGAAATCCAATGCCATTTATAAGGCTCGCTTGGCTTCTAAAAAAGATGTCAAAAAAACCGGCAATGAGCCAGTCCCTCTTCAAATTAGAAATGCACCCACCAAGTTAATGGACAACCTTGGATATGGCAAGGGTTACCAGTATGCCCATTCAGAAAAAGACAAATTGACCAATATGAAGACCATGCCCCCGGATCTGGAAGGCCATGAATACTATTCGCCAACTGAAGAAGGTAATGAAAAACGATTTAAACAGCGCTTAGAATATATAAAAAATTGGCATGCTACTCATGACAATTAATTAAAAAAGGATTTGCAACATCGAAAACCAATGTTGCAGATCCTTTTTCAACCGCTTAATATTGCATAAGTGAAAGCATATCATAATTTTTAATTTTATCACGCCCATGTAAATCTGTTAATTCGATTATGAAAGCTGTCCCTACGACAATTCCACCGAGTTTTTCAACTAGATCAATCGTCGCTGAAATTGTTCCACCCGTTGCAAGCAAATCATCCGTAACTAGAACCCGTTGGCCTGGCTTAACAGCATCTTTATGAAGATAAAGAGATGAGGTCCCATACTCCAAAGAATAAGTTGCCTTAACTGTTTCGCGAGGCAACTTGCCCTTCTTTCGAGCTGGTGCAAAACCAACGCCTAATTCGTATGCAACCGGACAACCCACGATAAAGCCTCGGGCTTCAGGACCCACAATCATCTCAACGCCCTTATTACGAGCATAATCAACGATTTGATTGGTCGCTTGCTTATAAGCTTTTCCGTCACCCATTAAAGGTGAGATATCACGGAAAACGACACCCTTTTCTGGATAATCTGGAATACTTGCTACATAATCATGTAAATCTATTGCCATTTATTCAGCAACTCCTTTGTTTTTATCTGCCAAACACGCTTGCATCCAAGCAGTCAGAGTAGCAGACTTGCTGTACAATAATTTTTCTTGTGTTTCAATTTGTTGTTTTCTCAATTGATAGGTCGGAGCCACACTCAACTTCTGCGGCTTGGGATTCGGAATAGACGAAACACGACCGCTTTCTATTTTAACAAATTTCAACTCAAAAAACACCTGAATTAGAAAAACTATCATGTTTTGATCAATATGCAAGTGCTTAACTACATCCGGCAATTGTTTCTTCAAGTCTATGTCTTGATGATTGGCAAAAAACTTGAACACCTTAGCACTCTGTTCTCGGGTTGGCATCCCATCCAAATAGGCATTATTTTGCTGATAGAAATAAACCGTCAAGGCATCTGGACTTTGTTTTGAAAGCCAATCTGCAAACTTTGTGATTGAGTCTGGGCAATCAACCAATGTCAAGTTGCCCTTCAGGCGCAAGTCAAAATTTTCTTGATCTTCTAAAACTGCTACTTGAACTTCTGGTTTCAAATAGGTTTGCACTTTTTCATAACTTTTTTTGTGGAAGAAAACATAGGTGGTCTGAGTTGCAAACATCTTAACACTCAAACGAGTTGTTCGTTTATCAACAATCGGTACAGCGTTAATCAATAAATCTTTTATCATGATTTGGGGCTTAGTTTGATTTCGCCAGGTATTTAACTCCAAAGTTCCCACAACTCGCACATCTTCAGGCAGTGCCTGTAAATATGGCATGAGCTTACCTTCTTTAAAATCAATTGCGTCTATTTTTTGTTTGACCCCTGCTAATTGAAATTTCAAATGATCCTGATTAGCACCAATTTGCTTTACATCAGTAACCTTTTCAGAATCAATTTCAAATTCTGGAATTGGATTATCGGTTCCAAATGGTCCTAACTTAGCCAAATCTTTAATCGCTGGAACAGTGATTTGGTCAACTTTAACCACACCATCAATGGGCAATGGCGAAACCTGATTTTTATCTAGATCGGCTACTGTTGCTGCCTCTTCTAAAGTGGTTTGTAGAGCCGCCACATTCTCTTTAGCTATCGTTAAGCCAACTGCCATATGATGACCACCAAAATTAACATATAACTCACGATTTGTATTCAAAGCCTCAAACAAGTTCAGAGCTTCCACGCTGCGACCGGAACCCTTTAAATTTGTGTCGGTTTCACTGCCACTTAAAACTAAAGTTGGTTTACCAGTAGCTTCTACTAATCGACTCGCCACAATTCCTAAAACTCCCTGATGCCAGCCAATTCCGGTAATCACCAAAGTCTTACGCGCAAGATTTTCTGGAGATTTCGCTTGCAAAATGGCTTCATTGTACACCATATCAACTAATTGTTTCCGTTGATCATTTACAGAATCAATGTGTTTGGCAATCAACTCCGCCTTTTCGTCATCGAATGTCGTCAGCAATTCAACTGCTTCTCCTGCGTTACCAATTCGACCAACCGCATTTAAACGCGGAGCCAGTGTGAAGCCAATATCTTGTTCATTGATTTGTCGGTTTTCTAACCCACTCACCTTGAGTAACGCACTGAGACCAACACGTTGACCTTCACTTAAAACTTTTAAACCACTAGCTACTAAGAAACGGTTTTCATCAGTAAGTGATACCAGATCCCCAACTGTCCCAATGGCAACTAAATCTAGAAATTCTTCTGGCACCTCATCCAACAAAGCTGAGGCCACCTTAAACGCAACTCCAACTCCAGAAAGATCTGAAAATGGATAGTGTGCGCCAGGATAGCGTGGATGCACAATGGCAGTTGCGTTGGGTAATTTTTCAGGCAACTCATGATGGTCAGTCACCACAACATCCATCCCGTGTGTCACTGCGTATTCAATCGGTTCGTTCCCCGCAATACCATTATCGACAGTCACCATTAAGTTCACGCCATTTTCAACAAATTGTTGATATTCAGCCATGTTGGGACCGTAGCCATCCTTAAAGCGATCTGGAACGAAATAATCAACGTTTGCACCCAATTCATTTAACGTTTCAAACATAATCGTGGTACTGGTTACCCCATCAGCGTCATAATCGCCGTACACCACAATTTTTTCATTCTTTACAATGGCAGACTGAATGCGATCCACGGCTTTTTGCATGTCATGCAACAAAAATGGATCATGGATAGCTTCCGGATCCAGTGTTAAAAACTTTGTTGCCTTCTCGGGCGTATCATAGCCCCGATTAATTAAAACCTTTGCCGCAATTTCACTTAACTGGCAGGCATCCATAATTTCTTTAATTTTGTCTGATGACACATCGCTTTTCGGCAATTGCCATTTGAACTTTGATTTCAGCACGATTCCACTTCCTAATCAATAAAAACAGAGTGGACGAAAGTTGATCCCTACAGAGATACTTGCTTTCGCCCAATTTTTAGTATTCAATTCTCACAATCTCACAGAAACTAAAGCTCTTCAAGATTATGATTTTTTTGCCCATTTTCGTTACTAACATTGTTTACACGTCGTTTTAATGATTCATTTTCTTCACGGAGGTCATCAATCTTTTTGGTAGCAACATCCATTTCCACTCGTTGTTGTTTTTTTTGTGCCATCACTGTACCCATTGACACTAAAAAAGTGATCAATGCTCCGGCAACTAAGGAAACTAAAATAACCAAAACAAGTGGCCAGTGCACCGTGGTAAATAATAAACTCAAAGGAACTTCATTCACATTGACGACAGCGAAAAGCGCCACCAACAAAACTAAAATTAAAATGATAATAACTCGCCATTGATTCTTCATATCTATATTCCTTACTTTCGATTAAAAAAAGAACTACTTGCCAACAAATCACCAAAGTTTGGGAAAAGCTCGTACCCACGATGAATAATTTCCATGTAGGTCGGTGCATTGATTTCACGGCGTCGATAGCCAACTGCCTCAACAATTTGATGAGCAACTTTTTCTGGCGACAAGGCAAGTAACTTAACAGCGTCAAAATAATGACCACTTGGATCCGCACGCTTAAAGAAGTTTGTATCCATTGGTCCTGGATTAACGGTTGTCACCTGAACACCTAATGGCCGTAATTCAAGGCGCAAAGCATTTGAGAAACCAATTACTGCAAACTTAGTAGCAGAATAAGCAGTCGATTTTGGTGTTGAAATCTTTCCCGCAACGGAAGCAATGTTAAAGATTTGTCCCCGGCCCATTTTAATCATTTGTTGCGCAATTTTTTGAGTCACATACATTAGCCCTAAAACATTCACTCGAAACATTTTCTCAACTGGTTGCATCTCAATATCTTTGAAAGGTTCAAACAAGCCAAAACCTGCGCTATTAATCAAAACATCAATTGATCCAATGTCTTGCAAAACGTGCTCTAGTTGGTGATCAATAGCTTCAGAATCTGAAACGTCAAGCTTGACCACAAACGCGTCAGCTTGCGAAATTTCCTTACATCTCTCAGCCACTTTGCGAAGTTCTTCCACATTACGTGCACACAAAACGACACTAGCCCCACGTTCTGCCATTTCATAAGCAACTAATTTACCCAAACCACTTGAAGCACCGGTAATCAAAACCAACTTACCTTCGAGATTACGCAACTCTTTTAACCGCGCTAACATATGATCACTCCTCAATTATCTAAGTGGAATATTAATAACATCAAAATCGTGAACAACTTTTGTCGCTTTAAACACTGTTTGAGCTTGCTTTTGCAGTTCATTGGCCATTTTACCAGTATATCGCGCCGAAATATGTGTCAAAATGAGCCGATGAACATTAGCTTGTTTGGCAATTCCTGCCGCCTGCACATTTGTTGAATGATAGTAATTACGCGCCAGTTTGCTCTCATTTTTAGCGAAGGTACTTTCATGAACTAATACGTCAGCATCCTTTGCAAGGACCAAGCTATTCTTGGTTTTTCGAGTATCACCCAAAATGGCAACGATTCTTCCCCGTTGCGGTTTGCCAAGAAATTCTTTGCCATCAATCTCTCGACCATCTTCAAGTGTGACTTTTTCGCCACGCTTTAGTTGCCCATAAACTGGCCCTGATGGTATGTGAAGCTGTTTAAGTTTTTCAACCTGCAATTGTCCTGGATGTGATTTTTCAACAATTCGATAACCGACACTTTCAATACGGTGGTCCAATCGCAAAAAAGAAACTTTAAATTTATTATCTTCAAAAATCGCGCCCTCGTCTCCTAGCTCAACAAAGCGAATTGGATAGGAGAGATGTGAATCTGAAATGCGCATTGCCGTTTGAACGAACTGACGAATGCCTTTGGGTCCGTAAATAATTAATTCTGATTCGCCGCCTTGAAAAGAACGACTACTTAACAATCCTGGTAGGCCAAATAAATGGTCGCCATGTAAATGCGTAATGAAAATTTTGTCAATTTTTCGAGGTTTAATATTGGTGCGCAAAATTTGTTGTTGCGTGCCCTCACCCACGTCAAAAAGCCAGATCGAATTACGCTCATCTAAAAGCTTCAAAGCCACACTTGTCACATTTCTAAATTTACCGGGAACACCTGCTCCGGTTCCTAAAAATTCTAATTCCATAACACGTCGTTCCCCATTTACTCTTGTTTATAAATCCTACCTAAATACCATACCACAAAACTGCCCTGATTTGCTATGGCAACCCTCTTAGTTTACACTTCATATGGTATCTGTAATCAATTATAATTAATTTTGTAACAAATAAACCAAATTCAAACGATATAATGGAGAATACAAATGCGATTAGTCGATTTTAATTTATCAGTGGCCGAACTTGATCCACATTTACAAGTGTATTTTGTTCAGGATAAACGTAATTTTCCGGTCGAATCTTTAAGAATTGAAGACAACTGGTTAATTATGGTCGCCGGTAAAAAAGCCTTAACGTTGGATCAATTTAAGGCTAGAGCTCAAACAAGTAGTGGTGCTGCCCAACTTGCGTTTTCAAAAAATGGCCCCCATAAGTTATTTGGCTATCATTTACGTAGTGGTAAGTTAATTTTAGGATAAAGGATGAAACCAACATGAAAAAAATTGTCATATTTTTACTACTCAGCACAACATTTTTAACCGGGTGTGGAAATTCAACTCACGAAACACGCTATCAGGACAAAGGAAAAGTTACTTTCAAAAATCAAAATAAAAATGTCCATAAAAACAGCGGTTCAATTAGTAAAGAAAGTAGTGCCTCCGCTTCCAGTGCATCTGCTTCTTCGACAAACAATTCCACAAATACCAAAGAATCATCAAGTTACACAGTTCCAAAAAACATTAAAAAAAGCGCCAGGTATGTTGCCCATGGTGATTTAAACTTGCCTAAGCAGTTTTCTTATGATTCTTTTGGGACAAAGTTAACCCTTGATAAGATCAAAAAAGTTGATCAAACCATCATCAACCGGCCGCTCCAATTTCAAATCAAACAGGTTCGTTTGATTAAAAACGAAGCCAAAACGGCAAAGGCTAAAAAAATGGTTTCCACGGCGTTTAGCAATACAGGTATTGGTTCTACCTATTACACTTTACAAATTAAATACACGATCAAAAACGAAAGTAACTCTACAATAATTGTTGGCGGTCTTAATTATGTCAAGCTTTCTGCTAATTATGCTGGTACACCGATTAGCAATATGGTTGATAGTTCTGCTGGCAAACAAATTAGGGCAGGAAAAACAATTAACACGACGGTAGTTACTTTGGTTCCAAATAATCTCGCAAACAGACTACACAGTTGTTCCATTCAATTTTCAAGCACCTATAGTATCAGTGGCAAATCCCTTTCTAAAGATTCACTGGTTACAAAAATTCCATTTTAAATAAAAAAGTTGCAGAATCTCTGCAACTTTTTTTGTGTATACGTATTAATTTTTGAAACATGTTCAAGCATGATAGTAATTAAGCCTGGGGTTTAGCGAAGCCCAAAAAACTCAATATTTTACTTTTCCAAACTCTCGAATTTAGTCTTCACTACCGTACTTAACAATTGCTTTTGTCACAAGCGTTGTATATTCTTTGCTACCTTCAATATTAGGATGGACATGATCTCCATAAAACCATCCGGTTTGTTTCAGGCTTGCATCATACCAATCAATCACATGAATATTTTTGTAACGCTTTGCGGAATTGGCAATCGTCTTATTAACCGTCGATTCCCAATTCTGAGTAGGAACATGCACATTTACCCAGAATATTTCCCGTTTACTGCCAACCACGGACACAATTGTCTTTAACTGCTGAGTTGTAAAGGCACCATTAGTGCCCAAATTTATTAGAACATTACTACTCAAGTTACCTTGGGCGGCCAACTGTTTTAATAAACTTGTTGCTTGCCAAACTTGTCTACCAACCTTTGCCGAAATATAGGCATTAGGAAATACCTCCTGCAAATCATCAGAAGTATCAGCCATGATGGAATCACCGACCCCGGTCACTGACATTTTTTGAGCCAATTTTACTTCAGAAGGCTCCAACTTGTACTTTGTTTTGATTTTTCTTTCCGCATCGGTTAGCTTGATGGCTTTTTCTTTTTTAATACTGGCCAACTGTGCCTCTCGCTGCTTTTTCTTTAATTTAGCTAGTTTTTGTGCTTCTAAAGCTTTTGCATTTTGTTTTGATGACTTTTTCTTATTTTTTGTAATATTCAATTGTAAGGCACTGTGGTGATTGCCATTTTTGCCAGAACCACTAACAACTCCAACACTAGCAACTATCAAAATCAGAATCACAGGAATTGCAATGTACCGTTTGTTGCCAAATTTTGAGTCTCGTCTAACCAAATTTCTCAAGAAAATAAAAGGATTCCCGAAATTGAAATGAGCTAATGGCACTTCAACAAAGCGATAGGAAAAGTCACTTATGATCACAATGATCACGGCTTCCATCAACGCATTCATCAACGGATGAACAGCAATATTTACTACTGCTTTTTCATAAAAAATCATGACAGGAAACTGATATAAATAGATTCCGTAACTTCGTTTACCAATCCAAGCAAACAATGGATTACTAAACCAATTACCAAATTTGGTTCCCGGATGTGCAATTACAGCAATTAAAATCACAGAGAATATCGAAAATAACAACATCCCACCATGATAGGCAAAATTTCCGGTTCCACTTAATGTCAAACCCATCCAAATGATTACTGCTAGTGACCCAAGTCCTAAAACATTGAGTACCCAGCGACCATTTTTATTAAGCTTTGGATTCAAATGAGTCGATGGCCAGAGAAAAGCCAATGCAGCTCCCAATAAATAGGGAGTCATCCGTGTGTCCGATCCGTAATAAACGCGATTAGTATTGGACGGATCATAGAGAATAAACATCAGAATCGCTGAAACAATTGCCAAACCGTTTAAAATACCCAAAATATGGCCCCGATTTTTAAAGGTAATTAACAAACCGATAAGCACAATGGGCCAAATAAAATAATACTGGCCAATTACTGATAGATACCAAAGATGGGTAAATGGTGATTCACCGTTATATCTATCAAAGTAGGATTGACCATTACCAATTTGCCACCAATTATAAACGAAAAGTAAATTAGTCCACACAATACTACGAATATTTTCCAGTAGGTTGCGAGCAAACAAAGTCATATAAGCTGTAGTTGCGATTAAAACAACCACCAAAGTTGGGTAAAGCCGTTTAACCCGTCGTTTATAAAATGATAGTACCTTAATTGAACCATTTTGATCCCACTCTTGTACAAACAAATCAGTAATTAAATAACCAGATATGGCAAAAAAGATGGATACACCTAAATACCCACCCTTAACGTCATACGGTAAAAGATGGTAAAGAATAACACCCAATAATGCTAAGGTTCTAAGCCCATCAAAACCACTAATATAACGACTATTCTTCAGTCTTTTCCCCTGTTCTTTTTTTACTGATTGATTATTTTCATGGGTTGAACCACTGCTTCTCCCGTTTTTGCCAAGAGAATTTTGTTTTTCATAATCCATACACAATTCCTCTATAAATAAGTTAACCTACTCAACAAATTCAAACGTAAAATCAAGAATTCGGACAGTATCCCCATTCTTAATACCGGCCTTGCGAAGAGCATCGTCAACTCCCATACCACGCATTTGACGCGCAAAACGAATTAAACTGTCATCATGTTCGGTATTCGTCATCTTGAATAACCGCTCAAGCTTTTCACCAGATAATACCCAAGTGCCATCCTCATCTTGTTCAATTTTAAATGCCTTTTTAGGTGTATAAGCATACGTGACGTCATCGTCTGAAACAACTGGCGTTTCAATTGGATCTGGTGTTGTTTCAAGAACATCAGCTGTATGTTGCATTAATGGCTGAAGACCTTTATGTGTGACAGATGAAATCGGAAAAATATCTGGAACTTCATTTGGACCAACAGATTTTTGTAATTTTTCACGGAACTTCTTTAAATTTTCTTCTGCATCTGGCATGTCCATTTTAGTAGGCACAATAATTTGCCGACGCTTGATTAAATCGGGATCATATTTGCTTAATTCTTGATTAATCTTTTCATAACTTTCAAACGGATTTTCTTCCTCTACGCCACTCATATCAACCAAATGTAGTAAAACTTTTGTTCGCTCTACATGACGAAGAAATTCAAAGCCTAGGCCAACTCCTTGTGAAGCACCTTCGATTAATCCCGGGATATCAGCAATGACAAAGTCGCGTCCGTCATCAAGTTGAACCATCCCTAAATTTGGAACCAACGTTGTAAAGTGGTATTCAGCAATCTTTGGTTTGGCACTTGTAACAACTGAAAGTAACGTTGATTTCCCTACTGAAGGAAATCCTAACAAGCCAACATCAGCTAACAAACGTAATTCAAGTTGCACACTGATTTCTTGACCAGGTTCCCCATTTTCAGCAATTTCAGGTGCGGGATTTTTGGGACTTGCAAAATGCATATTTCCGCGACCGCCGCGACCACCTTTGGCAATAACCAAAGTATCATCGTTATCCACTAAATCACCAATCACGGCGCCAGTTTCTGTATTTTTAACAATGGTTCCCCCTGGAACACGAATGACCAAATTTTCTGCACTCCGGCCAGTCATTTGTTTATTCATACCATTACTACCAGATGCAGCTTTGAATTTACGCTGATAACGAAAATCCATCAAAGTTCTTAATCCGGAATCCACTTTAAAAACTACGTCGCCACCGCGGCCACCATCGCCACCAGCAGGCCCGCCGTTGGGAACAAATTTTTCGCGACGAAAAGCAACTACTCCATTACCACCGTTGCCAGCTTTGATATTAATTTTAACTTGATCAACAAACATATTTTTCTCCAATACTGTTTAGCGTGACTTTTTCTAATCTAATACTCCTATTTTAGCAGATATCAGTCTTATTTTATAATGATTCTGAATTCTTTTTGTTTCAGATTAATCTATGCGGCTATTTCCATCTATACTTTGCTTTTAATGGATCCACTTAGGGAAATTTTAATCGTTTTTGCCACATTCTCCGGAATGCCCAACTCACGCATGTCATCCACACTTGCTTCTGCAATTCGTCGCATCGATCCAAATTTACGTAAAAGTTTATTTCGCGTTTTTGGTCCGACCCCAGCAATATCATCTAGCCGTGAACTCAAGGAGTGCTTCGTGTGCACCTGTCGATGAAAAGTAATAGCAAACCGGTGCACTTCATCTTGAATGCGTTGAACCAAATAGAAGCCTTGGCTCTTTGGATCTAACAATACATGCTTGTCTTGTGGACCAAAAAGCAAATCCGCCGTTTTATGTTTATCATTTTTAACCATTCCAGCAACTGGAATCTGAAGATTTAATTCATTTACCAGCACATCTTTGACTGCATTTAACTGGATATCCCCACCATCCATTAATATCAAGTCAGGCATGCTCTGATGTTCCTTTAAAAGCCTTGTGTAGCGTCTTCGTATCACTTCACGGGTACTTGCTGCTTCATCCGCATGATCCACCGTGGTGAGCTTGTACTTACGATACATCTTCTTATCCGGTTGACCGTCTGTAAAAACAACCATTGCTGAAACAAGATCTGCTCCTTGAATATGAGAATGATCAAAAGCTTCAATTCGATGTCCAGTCGGAATTCCAAGAGCATCCGTAATTTCTTTCATTGCCCCCACTGTCTTAGAATCATCAAGTTCAAGCAACCGAAACTTCTCTTCCAAAGTGATTTTGGCATTTTCCTGAGCTAAATTCATTAAATCACGTTTTTGGCCTCTCTGAGGTGTGCGAACAGGAATCTTCAAGATATCACTGATAACCTGGTTTTCAATGCCGGCTGGCACAAGAACTTCGTTTGGAAGCAAATTATTCTTTTGATTATAAAATTGCAGAATAAAGGTGGTCAATTCCTCGGTTGCCGTACTAACAACTGGAAAAAGTCGTTTTTCACGCTTCATTAAACGTGCTTGTCGAATAAAAAACACCTGAATTGAGAGCCATCCCTTATCCATGTAAAAGTTGAAAAGATCTCTTGGTGTATGATCATTGGAAATGATTTTTTGCTTTTCAACCGTTACTTCAATATAGTGAATCTGATCACGAATATCAGCCGCCCGTTCAAACTCTAAATTTTGAGAAGCCTCATCCATTTGAGTAACGAGATGCTTTTTCACAGTCTTCACATTTCCATTCAAAAACGATTTAATGCGGGTAATTTGTTTTGCATATTCTTCTTGCGGAACTGTTTTAAAACAAGCACCCAAACACTGCCCCATATGATAATACAAACATGGTCGGTGCTGAAATCCTGTACACCGGCGTAAAGGATACACTTTTTGCAAAAAGTGTAATGTTTCTTCTGCCGCATAAACATTAGGATACGGGCCAAAATAATAAGCGCCGTCTTTTTTTACATCCCCAGAAATCAACATCTGTGGGTCTCTTTCATTGGTAATCTTAATGTACGGATAACCTGTTCCCCGTTTTAGCTTGATATTAAAGTACGGTTGATATTTTTTAATTAACGTAATCTCTAGTAAGAAAGCTTCCTTATCACTAGATGTGACAATATAGTCGAAATCGGCGATCTCAGAAACTAAACGGGCTGTTTTCCCGTCATGAGAGCTTTTAAAATATGAACGGACACGATTTTTTAAATTTTTTGCTTTTCCTACGTAAATAATCTGGCTATTAATATTTTTCATTTGATAACAACCAGGTAAATCTGGTAGCAAAGCTAACTTATGCTCAATGTGCTCTGATGCCATCCGATTTCACCTCCTAGTGTAAAGAACTTGTAATATTATAACGCCTTTCATGGCTTAGGGCAACAATAAAGCCAAACGTACATTCGCTTGTAAAAAAACAAAAACATACCATAAGATTTTACTCTTATCGTATGCTTTAAACCGACAATTTTATTGAACCAATACCTTTGACAAAAAATCTTGAGCACGTTCACTTTTTGGATGATCAAAAAATTCTTCAGGGGTTCCCTTTTCTTGAATGTACCCACCGTCCATAAACCAAATCTGATCGGCTACTGACCGTGCAAACCCCATTTCATGGGTAACAACAACCATCGTCATACCAGCTTTAGCCAGCTCTTGCATAACCTTCAAAACATCACCAACCATTTCTGGATCTAAAGCAGATGTCGGTTCGTCGAACAACATTACTTCAGGTTCCATTGCAAGTGCTCGGGCGATTGCAACCCGTTGCTGCTGACCACCTGATAAGCTACTTGGATAAACAGCGCCCTTATCAGACAAACCTACTTGAGCCAGTAATTTCTCGGCTGTTTTTGTGGCATCTTCATCTGATAAATTCTTAACCTTCATAGGAGCCAATTTAATATTGTCAATTACTGTCATATTAGGGAAGAGATTGAAACTTTGAAAAACCATCCCCATTTTTTCACGGAGTTCATCTAGTTGCTTTTCTTTAAGATTAGTAAGATCCGTGCCTTCAAATAGCACATGACCATCACTTGGCTGTTCTAATAAAGTTAAACAACGGAGAAACGTACTTTTACCTGCTCCAGATGGTCCAATGACACAAATAACTTGCCCTTTTTCAACAGTTTCAGAAATATTTTTTAACACTTCGGTTTCATGATATTTTTTATTTAATTTTTGAATGTCTAGAATTTTAGTTGGCATGTTTCATTCTCCCTTCAAAATAACCCAAAAGTTTCGAAAGACCAAACGTAACAACAAAGTATAACAGCATTGCCACAACAATAGGCGCAACTCCACGATAAGTATCAGACTGAACGATCTTCAATTGATAAATCAAATCAGTAACACCAATAATTGAAACAATTGAGCTTTCCTTGATTAATGAAATGAATTCATTTCCAAGTGCTGGCCAAATATTTTTTATGGCCTGTGGTAAAACAACATAACGCATCGTACCTTGTTTGGAAAGCCCTAGGCTCCTAGCCGCTTCCGTTTGCCCTTTATCAACGGAATTAATTCCTCCACGAATAACTTCGGCAACGTACGCACCACTATTAAGAGATACGGCAATAATCCCTGAAGTTAAAGCTGGCAAATTAACGATTAATCCAATTCCAAAATAAACAAACATAATTTGAACCATCAAAGGTGTGCCTCGCACAAATTCAATGTATGCTGTTGACACTAGTTTTAATAATTTGTTTCTGCTTAAACGCATAAATGCTAAGATAGTTCCTAAGATAAAACCAAAGAACACAGAAAACGCGGAAATAAGTAAGGTATAACCAATCCCTTTAGCAAAGTATTTCCAATAGTGAGTCATTGATGTATCGACTGTATTGGTCTTCATATGGGTTCCGGCTTCTTTTAAGTAAACTTTGTTGATTAAATCTTTCTTATTAATCTTGGCCAAGCTTTTATTTACGGCTGCAGCAAGGGTAAATGAACCCTTTTGGAAGGCCACTGCTGAACTACTTTCGTTAGAGCTCAAATTAAAATTACCATTAATCAAACTGAGTTGTGGATTGTTTTTGACGTATGCTTCAGCACTTGGTTTTTCCATCACAATTCCGTCAATTTTATTGGTTTGCAGGGCTAAAATTAAATCAGCACCTTTATCGAATCCTTTTACAGTCACATTAGAAATTTGTTTTTTTGCCATGTTGTACTGCATGGTTCCGGTTTGTGCGCCGACGGTTTTACCAACAAATGACTTTTTGCTCTTGTAGATACCGGCATCCTTTTTATTAATAACGATATCTTGACCACCCTTATAATAAATATGCGAGAAGGTCACGTTCTTTCGACGAGCAGCGGTTGGATTCATCCCAGCCATAACCATATCAACCTTACCCGTTTGGAGGGCAACAAGTAAGGAATCGAAATCCATGTTTTTGATCTTAAGTTTTACGCCGAGATCTTTTGCCACCTGCTTGGCAATGCTGATATCCATTCCCACATCAATACTCTTGCCATTTTTAGTGGCTTGAAATTCATAAGGAGCATAATCAGGACTGGTTCCTAAAACCAAAACGCCTTTCTTCTGAATCTTTGCCAATGATTGATCGTTTGAACTCGTCTCAGAGCTAGCAGCGTTGATACTTCCAAATGGCAATAGGGTAAACAACAATCCAACAATTGTAATAATTTCTAAAAACTTTTTTTTCATAATCGCAACTCCCTGCATCAAATAGAATATATGAAGTATAGCTTCTTTTGATTATTTATGCAAGCTTTATTAGAAATAAATTTGTTTTATGCACGTTTCGAACGCTATATTCGCTTTTAAATGTATATTTCTTAATTTGCTGACAGATGATATAAAATCTGTTATGATAGGCGCAAGGAGTGATGAGAATGGGTTTGAAAATTAAACAAGAGATTAACCTTGAAAAGATGTTAGATAAATTTGTTGCACCTGTAGAAGACAAAACTACAGCAGACAAGAAGAATAAGTTTCTGAAACGCAACACCGAAACAAAGAAACCTAAAAAGCAAAAAAAATGAGCGAATTTTCGACAACTTGCCGAAATTCACTCATTTTTTGTTTACTCATCTAAAGGTCGAAAGTATCAAAATTATTATATCAGTGTGTTGATCGCAAAAATTAGACTTAGTCTGGAAGCAAATGGGCTCAGTAGTGTCGTTTATCTTAGCGGGTTT
>NZ_DOEM01000032.1:0-11496 GCF_003533255.1 Pediococcus sp. | reverse complement strand
AATTTGCTGGAAGACGGCATTTTATTTAATTTTGTTGCCATGAACATTTTCATATCAAGCAACAAGATAAGTTTTTGTAGTTTTAACCTTTAGTTATCTTACTCTAAAATTGTTTTCCCGGTGTAAAGCTCATAATACTCACCTTTATTTTGCATCAAAGCTTCGTGATTTCCTTCTTCAATAATTCGACCATCTTCAATGACTAAAATATCATCGGAATTGTGAATCGTGGACAACCGATGGGCAATCACAAACGTGGTTCGTCCGTGCATCAAATTATCCATCCCGGATTGAACAAGCGCTTCCGTTCGAGTATCAATACTTGAGGTTGCTTCATCCATAATCATCGTTGGCGGATCGGCAATTGCAGCCCGGGCAATCGACAAGAGTTGGCGTTGACCTTGTGACAAATCAGATCCCGAGCCATCAATGACGGTATCATACCCCTTGGGCAAATTACGGATAAAACTATCGGCATTGGCCAATTTGGCGGCCGCCACAACCTCTTCATTCGTTGCGTCTAACCGTCCGTAATGAATATTATCGCGAATTGACGCAGTAAACAGGTTGGTATCTTGTAAAACAATTCCCATGGATAACCGCAAACTCGCTTTTTGAATCTGTTTGATATCGATGCCGTCATAAATGATTTGACCACTAGAAATATCATAAAAACGATTCAGCATATTAGTGATGGTGGTCTTGCCGGCACCTGTAGTACCAACAAAAGCCATCTTTTCGCCAGGTTTAGCATCTAGTGAAATATGATGCAACACTGTTTTCTTTCCATCATAACTAAAGCTGACATCCTTAAACTCAATGTGGCCCTTAACAGGAGTTAATTTTACGCTCCCATCAGTTTCAACTGTCTTCCATGCCCATTTATCGGTTCAGTCACTTGTTTCGGTCAAATTATGTTGCGCATCTTCCTGAACATATACCAGCGTTGTGTTTCCAGAATCCTGTTCAACTGGTTCATCAAACAACTGAAACATTCGTTGCGCACCAGCGAGGCCCATAATGATTGAATTTAATTGCATGGTAATTTGCGCAATTGGTTGACTGAAAGAGCGACTCAACTGTACAAAGGCTGCAATTTCACCTAATGTAATTGGCGTCACATGGTTGACCGCAAAATAGCCACCAACTACGGCAATCAAGACGTACAAAATATTTCCAACGTTTCCCATGATTGGAAACAGCATTGTTGATAGTCCATTGGCCATGCTGGCATCCTGCCGCAAATCTTCGTTTCGGGTATCAAACCCCGATTTGGACTGATCCTCATGAGAGAATACTTTGATGACTTTTTGGCCATTCAACATTTCTTCAATATAGCCGTCAATATTTCCCAAAGCCGTTTGTTGCTTACGGAAGTACTCGCTACTTTTTGAACTTAACTTTCGCACAATAAAAATACTCAGCGCAAAAACCAATAAACTGATGATAGTTAAGGTGGGGCTCAAGGTGATCATAGCCGTTAACGTAAACACCATGTTAAAAATTGCATTAATAAACATGGGAAAACTTTGTTCAACCATTTGCCGCAACGTGTCAACATCATTTGTGTAACGACTCATGACATCTCCGTAGTCGTTTGAATCAAAATAACTCAACGGTAGTTCTTGCATGTGAGTAAACATTTCGTCTCGAATCCGTTTTTGCAATTTTTGACCTGTCATGATCATCAGTTGTGAATATAGTAAGGTTCCAATAACACCCAATAAGTAGATCGCGCCCATCAAAATAATCATGTGGAATAAGGGGGTAAAATTAGGATGCGCAACCTTCAGTAATGGCGTGATGTAATCATCGATTAACCGCTGAATAAACAGCGTTCCCACAACCGACGCACCGGCAGAAACAATCACAGAGAAGAAGGCAATAAACAACGCAAAGTGACTTTTCTGCATAATGTATTTCAACAAACGCCATAAAATTTGCCAAGCCGAACCATTCAATTTAGCTCTGCCAGCAACTCTAGTTCTTTGCATGCGATTCTCCTCCTTTGATTTGTGAATTGTAAATATCTTGATAAACCGGATCGGATTCCATTAATTCGTCATGCGTCCCAACGGCTTCAATCTTCCCATCGTTTAACACAACAATACGATCGGCCCCTTGCACAGATGAAATTCGCTGCGCAATGGTTAATTTGGTCATGTCTGGTAATTCATCGTGGAAGGCTTCTTGAATCAAACTATCTGTGTGCGTATCAACCGCACTGGTCGAATCATCCAAAATCAAGATTTTAGGTTTTTTCAACAGAGCCCGCGCAATTGTCAGGCGTTGTTTTTGACCACCAGAAACGTTGCTCCCGCCCTGTTCAATGTACGTATCATAGCCATCTGGTAAGCTCTGAATAAATTCATCGGCTTGAGCCAACTTAGCAGCTTTGATCAACTGAGCATTCGTAGCGTGCTCATCGCCCCAGCGTAAGTTGTCTGCAATACTGCCAGAAAAAAGCACATTTTGTTGAAGCACCATGGAAACATTATCCCGCAACGTCCGAATGTCGTAATCTCGTACATCGCAGTTGCCAACGCGAACCGTTCCTTGATTAACATCATACAAACGAGGGATGAGTTGTACCAAAGTACTCTTACCACTCCCAGTTTCACCAATAATGCCAATGGTTTCACCAGGTTTGATGTGTAAATTAATATCTGTTAAGCGGTTAACATGATCATCGGCATACGCAAAATTAACGTGGTCGAACTCAATTGCACCATTTTTGACAGTGGTGACTGGTTCTTTTGGATTGGTTAACGTACTCTTTTAGGTTAACACTTCATCAATCCGTTGTGCCGAGGCCAAAGAAATCGTCATTTGGTTAAACACGTTAGATAAAATATTTAAGCTCATTAAAACGGACATCGCATAGGCGATTAAACTGACTAATTGGCCCGTTTGCATTGAGCCAGCGACAATGCGTTTTGCCCCAAACCACGCCAAAAACAGTAAGGTGCCATACATTACAAACTGCATAATCGGACTGTTTAACTGAAGGATGCGTTCTGCTTTACTAAACACCTCATAAATTCGAGCGGAAGCATTTGCTGCTTTCTTATCTTCTGTCTCCGCACGATTATAGGTTTTCACAACGCGAATGCCTCGCAAATTTTCTCGAACAACTCGGTTTAACCCGTCATAGCGTTGATAAACTTTTCTAAACAACGGACGGCCAATCGCAATAATTATGGTCAACCCAATTGCCATTAATGGTACAGAGACGACAAATACCATTGCCATTTCGGAATTAACCGTAAACGCCATCGTAATCGAGAAAATCAACATGAGGGGTGCTCTTGCAGCCGCTCGAATCAACATCTGAAACGCCTGTTGAATATTCATGATATCCGTTGTCAAACGCACTACAATACTTGAAGTGGAGAAGTGATCCACATCTTCAAATGAAAAATCTTGAATATGGTGATACAAGTCATGTCGCAAGTTTTTGGCAAATCCGGTGCTAGCTTTACTAGAATACCAACTTGCCCCAGCTCCACCAGCCAAAGAAACAAAAGTGCCAATTAACATGAAGCCACCCAATTTTTCGATGTAACCCAAGTTCCCTGGGATAATGCCGTTATCAATCATCTTGGACATTAAATATGGAATAAAGGTCTCGATAAACGTTTCAATTGCAACCAAGACAGGTGAAATCCAAGCGTATTTTTTAAATTCTCTGACTGAATGTCCCAGTCGTTTTAACATGATTTACCACTTCCTATTTTTTCTTCACTTAAATTGGCAATCATTTGTTTAGTTACTTTTTGCCAAACCTCAATATCTGCCGCCGAAACATTCTGCAATAGCTTATCTTCGAAATCATACGAACCTTGGATAACACTTTTACGTAGTTTGAGAGCCCTAGGAGTGAGAACGATCTGTTTTAAACGTGCGTCCCCTTCTACTGATTCACGTGTAATATATTGCTTGTCCTCAAGCTTTTTCAACAAACTAGTCACTGAAGAACGGCGAATACTGAAATTTTTTTCAACATCGCGTTGATAAATCTCTCGTTTTCCTGCATTCCACAACAAATAATGCAGAATACCGCCTTGCTTTCCCGTAATGTCATTGTTTAAAAATGCCTCGCTAAATCGCCGCGATGACATGTTTGCCAAAACATGTAATTGATGGTTAACACCTAAATGATTCTCCATAGTTTTCCTCTTGTTTTATATTGTTAGAATTCTAACAATATACGATAACACTTACTAAAAATTCATGCAATCATTTGAACTATTCAGTTAGTTCAAAAAGGAAATGAAAAAAAGCCACTCATTTCATTCGATTTTTCCTCTCGAATTTCATGAGTGACTGCTTAAATACTAGTTATAATTTAAAATGCTGCCAAAAAATCTATCACTAAACGATTTCCTTTAAATCCAGTAAATCATCAATTTGATATGTAGGACTTACAGTTGAATGATTAGGTTGCAATGCCGGGTTAAACCATACAGAATCAATTCCTGCGTTTGTACCGCCTTGAATATCCGATGTTAAAGAATCGCCAATAATTAGTGAATTTTTGGGCGTAAATCCCGCGATGGTTTTAGCTACAAAATCGAAAAACTCAATTCGTGGTTTTTGATACCCCACTTCTTCAGATACAAAAATATGTTTAAAATAATTCACCAAGCCAGAATCATTTAAGCGTTGTTGTTGCACTGTTGCAATTCCGTTTGAAACGATAAATAAATTAAATTGATCCTTTAAACTATTGAGAAGCTCAATTGCATGTGGTTCTAATTGATGCCCCTGTGTTAAGAAGTCACGATAAATTCGTTCGTATCTGATACCATCGACTTCTTCATTGTAGTGTGCAAAAAGTTTGGTAAATCTTGTATTGACTAAGGTTTGGCGGTCCAGTTGACCGAGTTCAAACCGTTGCCACATTTTCTCGTTCAAAACGCGAAAATAATTGACGACATCATCAGTTAAAGGATGTTGAATTTCCTTGAATAATCCTTTAAGCGCTTGATCTTCAGCCGCTTTAAAATCTAGTAATGTGTCGTCCACATCAAATAATAGATTTTGATATTTCATGCTTCTCACCTCAATCCCTCTTGAAATGCATTATAACAAATTCATGCCCAATTTGACGAATTTCTTTGAAAAAACCGACAATTCACGTTCTTTTTATCCTCAACTATGGTACATTAAATGTAAAGGAACCAACCACACGAGGAGGATTTGTAATGAATGATTTAACTAAATTAGCTGAAGAAATTGTCGGTTATCAGAAGAAACATGATTTAACAGATGCAGACGTAGCGTTTGGGACTCATTTATCCGTGGAAAAGATTCACAATATCAAAATAAATTCATATAAACCAACAGCTGATGATATTCAGCGTATTAATAATTATATGAGAGACAACAAGTAGTGAACGGAGCAGAACGGTAGTCATAAAACTCTAAGGTAATGGAGGTGGGATCGCAATCCCGCTGGAATTAGGCTTAGAGTTTTTATGACCATTCTGCGGAGTTGTCCTCAGATAGTGAACGAAGCAGAATGGTAGTCATAAAACTCTAAGGGTAATGGAGGTAGGATCGCAATCCGCTGGAATTATGCTTAGAGTTTTTATGACTGTTCTGCGGAGTTGTCCTCAAAAAAGCCAGCAATGCCAGTCACCTCAATGTTATACATTTTTGAGGACTGCATTCCTAGCTTTTTTAATTTACCTAATTATTCTTACCAGCCGCCAGATACGCCTGATAAGTTCCGTCGTCAAAGCACACCATCGTCACATTTTTAACAAATACAGCTGTTTTCAAAAACGCCAAAATCGTCGAAGTGGCAATTTCTGCACCATCACCCAACGGAAAGCGATAAACGCCAGTACTAATTGAAGGAAAAGCTACACTTTCACACTGATGATCTTCAGCCAGCCGTAAACTGTTTAAATAGCTATTGTGCAATAACTCCGCTTCGTGATGGCTTCCACCATGCCAAATTGGTCCTGGTGTATGAATCACAAACTTAGCGGGTAGTTTAAAGCCAGGCGTAATTTTTGCCTCGCCAGTTTGACACCCATTCAACGCGCGACAGGCTTCCAGTAACCGTGGCCCGGCCGCCCGATGAATTGCGCCATCAACACCCCCACCGCCTAGTAACGTTGTATTGGCGGCATTCACGATTGCGTCAACGTGCATCTTAGTTATATCCCCGCGAATCACTTTGAACGTCATTTACTCACCTTCTTACAAAATTCCCTTGTCTCGTAAATGATTCTCTAATAAAACAGCATTCAAAAAATCGAATGAAAGTTCATCGACATCTTCTATAGTAACTTCTACGCCAGTTTGATCCACATACAAATCTGGATCAATCACATGAAATCGGAAAGTTTCTTCACCGAGTTCAGTAATATATCCCATTTCGCGAGCACCGGTTATTAGAGTAATGCTTAAAACTCTTGAAAATGTTTCGGCTTGTTTAATTATGGCAAGAAACAAATCATCCGTGGCATCAAATAACCGTTCTTCATTTAAAACAGGCTGGACAAACGTTTGATGCTCCTTTTGATACTGAACAAATGCATTAATAACTTGTAAGTAATCTGATGTCAACGTAATACTGGCAATTGTGTCCATTCGAATCAACGAATAGCCACCAAACTGTCCCGCCATGTCTACTAAATTGCAAAGAACCTCTTCTTCATTAACTGAATTGACAGTCCCCACAAAAAAGTTGCTTGATTTAGTTTCATCGTTAATTGTAATGAGTGTTTGCTTTTTTTCTGCCGTTTTTAACACTTTGTAAAAACTGGATTCATCCGTAATGGTCAAACGTGATTCCGGATCTTGTGCAGCAATCTTAGGCCACATGGCCGATTCAACCGCTAATTCACGCCCAGAAAACTCAACAATTTCCGCTTCTGTATATTTAATAGTGGCATCTACTCGGTGCATCAAATTAAATTTATCCACCAATGTCATTTCAAAATCATTTTCACGGACAGCAGCCACTGTGCCTTCTTGATAGTTCTGTAAATCACTTCTCGTGAGAACCAAGAATTCCCGACTATTGAATGCCGCCTCAACAACTTGTTTAATTAAATCACTTGTTTGGTCAAATTCCGGAATCTGATCGGTAATCATGATTAAATGATCAGCTTCGGCAATCTGGATTGTTTCCATCATATTATCCAGATCTGGACTGTCATATTCAACGTTATCAATTGCATCAAACTGAATGTAAACCGCACCATCAGCCTGGCCTGTATCATCAAAAGTGTTGAGAATAACGCCGTCTGCCCCGATGCTATTTACAAATCCGGTATAAAACGTTTCTTGAGCCTTTGGAAAAACATTTGCCAAGCGTTGATCACTTTTGGCAAATTCCAAATCATATAAAATCGAATCCACTTCGCCACCCTCTTTCATTCTGGTGTTCTTCCCATTAAGTATACGACCAATAAACCGAAAAGTACTAGTCCACCGAGCACAAAAAAGTGCCATGGTTAAACCAATCCGATATAAAGCCAAACACAAATGAGCCGAACGGATGCATGCTATCAAAGCACAAGAACCAAATCGAAAATACCCGTCCTAAATAGGCAACCTCTGTGACGTTTTGAACAATCGTCATCATGCGGATCCCCATCCGAGCTGTGTAAAATCCGTAAACTAACGCCACTGCCAACAACAACGCGTAGTTTACCCAAATTCCCGTGATGATTAATCCCATTCCTAAGATAAAAGCATCCTAATGAAAGGCCGCCCAACATGCCGCCAATTGCAACCAGCGTCAAAACATAACTGTATAGCCGTTCATCTCCGTTGTAATAGTGATCAACATCATAGGGCAGCAGCAAGGTAAACCCAGCGTACATTGCTGCTAAAATGGCGTCAAAGATAATCAAACGAAACACGTCCCGATTATGACGCACATAATTTAAGCCTTTCGCCAAACTATCCAAAATCGGCATGGTTTCTTTGGTATGGTCCATCTCTGGGGTATACCTTAACGCCCACGTAAACACGAATGATAATAGAAAGGACAGTGCATTGATAAACAGAAACGACCTGAAATTAATCCAGTTTAACGTCAACAAAAAGCCACCAAATAAGGGTGCCACAATATCAGCTAACGTAAGTCCCGTATTGGACCACGAATTAAATATAGATAATTTATCATGCCGAATAATCTCTGGAATAATGGCCTTAGCGGCAGGAAAATTGAATGCCAAACCAATATCAATCACGCAGGTAAGTAAAACAAGCTGATAAAAAACGGGTTCGTTGACGTCCATAATTGCTGCCATGACTAAACACGCAAAAAAACTCACCGCATCAGCAATCAGCATAATTAGCTTGCGATTATATTTATCAACCATTGGTCCTGCAAACAAATCACCGGCCACCAAAATAATACCACCAATTCCTTGCACAATTCCTAACAGAGAAGCGTGTCCAGTTGCCTTCACAATGAACCAGTTTAGCCCAAAAATAAACAGTGCATCGCCTAATCGAGACACAAACGGACTAAAAAATAATGGCCAACTAAATTCCTGTTTAAATCGCTCTTCCATCCAGACCCACCTCCCCAGTAGTAAGTCACTCCATTCTACAAGAAGAACCCTTTCAGAACAAGGCAATTAAAGAGATAACGGGCAATTGAGTCTATATTTTGCCAAAAAAATAATAACCAACATCAAATCCAAATGTTTGTTGGTTACTATTACTCATTTACTCAAATTATCGGGCAGGATTATTTTTTATCCCATTCTTGTCGGTAAAGTCAATAAAGCCCACGTTATCATCAATGGCACCACCATCTCCACTTAACTGCAAAGTACCCAGATGGGTGTTTAGTTTGATCGTCATATTTTCTTCCAAATCTTCTGCTGAATAATCCTTAATTAATAAGTCACCAATATTTGAATGAATAACCATGTTATACCCAGTAATGGGCATATCCTTACCCACAACGTTAATCGTAAACTGGACTTGCATATGAATCATGGCATGCTAAGAATATTCGCCCACGCCATCTTCAAAAGTAAACAGTAATCGTTTAGAATCATCTAAATGTTCCCGCACCTTACTCGCCGCGGCAGTGTCAAATTGAATCTTCATCATTGGGCCTCCTCGTATTATATATTTTGCACCCATTGTATTTGTTTTCTATAAATTCTCCAAGCAAAATTACTTGGCATGCACGTAAAATGTTATATGCTAGGACTATGAATAGAAAACAGACGAGGAGATCTCCAATGGAAAGATTTGAGAAGTACCATCCAATTTTGACAACCCATTACACCCTTGATTGGCTTACCGCTACCAAAGTAAAAGACATTTATGCCTTACGCCACGATACTGAGATTGCTGCTATGAGTGGTCGTCATGTTGACGCAGACATTAATGAAACTGTAGCCTATGTCAATAAAACTATGCGCAATATCATGCATAATGATTCCCTACTTTGGGGAATTTCTGACCGAAAAACTAATAATTTTTTGGGAACCTTTTGCATTTGGAATTTTAATAAGGAAAAAACAACTGCCGAAGTCGGTTATGAGATTCTTGCTGCCCAGCAAAATCACGGTATCATGTCTGAAGTTCTCCAACACATGAGCAACTTTGCGTTTGCGGAACTTGGTTTAACGACCCTATATGCGATCACTGGTCAAGCTAACGTCACATCACAGGCTGTTTTGACAAAAAACAAATTCCGCATTAATCCTAATTATCCTGGAGAAAAAGAGACCGTCAGCTTTAGCTTGACCGTCCCAGAAAACTAATCATTGTACCATTCTAATTTTTCCAAGCTCTTTTTAATGGCATCCACCGATTGCTGATGATTATCGGGTTGGATGTCTTTTTTTGTATAAACTTTTTTTGCCGGTTTTTCCGATGTTGAAGCAGTGCTTTGTCCTTTAGGAGTTTTGGCGCCGGTTTCCATACGGTCCATCGTCTGATTTAACAAGCTATCGACAAATACGTTTCCTTCGTTCGTCGCATGGCCCTTCGTCCAATAATAATGTAAATGAGGAAATTGAGCTAACAGACGATCTAATTGTTGCCATAACTCACTATTAGCAAGCGGTTGACCGGAACCACGTCTCCAGCCACGGCGTTTCCACCCCGCAATCCAATGCTTTTGAATCGCATTCAGTACATACTGGGAATCCGCAACAATCGCAATATCCGCCTTTGAATCAAGGTTGGCATTGATCCACTCCAACGCTTTAATCAGTGCCATAATTTCCATTCGATTATTGGTCGCCCCAAATTCGCCTTCAGAACCAGAGTATTGCTGACCGTTAGCTTTCACTAAATATGCCCATGCCGCTTTGTCCTGCTTTTTAACATGACCGCCATTAACATTCCCTGTATTCCGTGAACCGCCATCCGTATAAACGACAATTGATTCTGTGAGCTCATCAGGGCTCCTGGATGTCACTTTAGAAGTTTTAGTTTTGGATTTCGGTGTTCTGATTGTTTGATCGCCATTCAGCCATTGCTGTGCTTCATCTTTGGTGGCAAATCCCTTGTACCTTGCTCCGGGGAAACCATCAATCAGTGCTTTAGTTTCTGCCCAATTCGTGAAAATTCCCGTTTGTTTGCCTTTTGCGACGGCATAAAAT
Source organism: Pediococcus sp. (assembly GCF_003533255.1). Classification (NCBI taxonomy): domain Bacteria; kingdom Bacillati; phylum Bacillota; class Bacilli; order Lactobacillales; family Lactobacillaceae; genus Pediococcus; species Pediococcus sp. The sequence goes on along the minus strand of NZ_DOEM01000032.1, from coordinate 892 downwards.
TTCTTTTTCGTTGTCATTATAATTCCTCATTTTAGTTGATCATTTATGTATCTAACAATTTCATTGAACCACATTGCAATAACTGGTTTCAAGTTCTCAGAAAATAAAAAGTTCCTCTAGGATAAGTTTAATACTTTTGTATCAACTTATCTTAGAGGAACTGAACTCGTTATCCGAAACGGAATCATCAGCATTCAAAATTGCTAGACCTCGAATTTCTTATTAGTTTGCGTATTGTGTTAATACTTGACCATTAGTTTTTTCGTTTAACTTGTTAAGTGCTTCTGTGATGGTTACACCACTAGCTTTAATATTTGGATCGCGTTTCTCACTTGCCCAGAACAATTGTGTTTCTGTGTCCAAAGCAATTCGATAATCACGATTACTAAAGTTTCCAAATCTCATTGTAAAACCTTCTTTCCTTTTGTTTCTCAACAAAGGATTCAATGAGATACGAAATATCAACGATTCAAAATGAATATATTCTTGCAGCCGCGTTCTTCCCTTCAAAAATGATATGTCGTACCAAAATTCCTTTGTTCATACTTATTTACCAGTTCTCTAATTTCAACTGGTAAATGAAATGATAACACCTAAAAGGCTGTAAACGCAAGCAAAATGCTCTATATTTATGTGCCAAATTTTTGTAGGTAGTGCTTTTAATCACCAGAAGCACGATTCCTGCGGGATTGCGATCCCGCCTCCATCGTCGTTCTCGACTGCTGCTTTCCGCTGAGCTCTAGGACCGCTCGGCAAGTCAAAAAGAGACCCAGAAGTATGACTCCCGCGGGATTGCGATCCCGCATACGTCACCATCCGCGCCTGCTGCTTTCCGCTTAGCTCTAGGACCGCTCGGCAAAACAAAAGGTAGATTATAAGCACGATTCCTGCG
>NZ_DOEM01000015.1:0-3734 GCF_003533255.1 Pediococcus sp. | reverse complement strand
TTCTTAAAACAGAATGTCTTAATAGATTTCCACAGTGTAAAGATATTGGAGAATTCAAGGAAATCACAAAGAATTACGTCGATTGGTTTAACAATCGACGAATATCACAGAAAACAAAAGGCATGACTCCCTGCGAATAAAGGGAACATGCCTTAGCAGTTTAAAAATATTCAATTTTGTCTAACTTTTGTGTTGCACTTTAAATGAGGTGATCTTTTTGAATCTTTTAAGAAATTATAGCTGCTAATGCAGCACCAGTCCGAGAGTTTTTATCGTTTAGGCTATCTTTTGGATGACCTTCAAAACAAACTTGACCGCCGAATTTACCAGCATCGGGTCCCATATCGACTAACCAATCGGCTCGTGAAATTAATTTCAGATTATGTTCAATCAGAATTAATGTATTGCCCTTATCAACCAATCCTTCAAATAAATCGATCAATTGTTGAGTATCCTGTAAGTGCAATCCGGTTGTTGGTTCATCTAAGAAATAGATTCGGCCGGTATGATTCAATTCCATTGCTAACTTAACACGTTGCACTTCACCACCAGATAAAGTGGTCATCGACTGGCTAAGATTCAAATAACCAAGTCCAACTTGGTGGAGTAGACTAACCTTTTTGTAGATATCTGGCACATCTTTGAAAAACTCTAAAGTGTCGTTGATAGAAAGATTTAGAACCTCAGAAATATCTTTGCCATGATAAGTGTATTGTAGTGCTTCTTGGCTATAACGTTTCCCATGACACAACTCACATTCTTGAACGATTGGATCCATGAATGCCATCTCGGTGATCATTACACCTTTACCTTTGCAACGGGGACAAGCACCTTTACCGTTATAACTAAATAGTTGTGTTGAAACGCCATTGTTGGCTTTACTGAAAAGCTTTCGTAGAGGATTTAAAATGTTCAAGTAAGTTGCAGGTGTAGAACGAATATTCAAACCTACAGAATCCTGACTCAAATCAATATAGTCTTGATCAGAAACTTGTTGTTGGAAAGCTTGGACTAAAGTACTTTTTCCAGAACCTGCTGGTCCAGATATCACGGTCATTACACCTTGAGGGATTCTGGTAGATACGTCTTTTAAATTATGAGAAGTTACATGATTAACATTTAGCCAAGATTGAGGTTCACGAGGCTTTGGGAAAGTGATTTTTTCTCGTAACATTTTACCCGTAATCGTATCTGACCGTAATAGTTCGTCGTAGGTACCAGTGAAAGTTACTTGACCACCATTTTTGCCGGCTTGTGGTCCCATTTCCACGACATAATCTGCTGTCGAAATAATGGCAGGGTTGTGATCAACTAGGATAATGGTATTGCCATGTTCCTTGAGCTTTTTTAAGGATTGGGTAATTAATTTAATATCGTGAGGATGGAGTCCTACACTTGGTTCATCGAGTACGTAAACTAAATCGGATAGGGAACTCGTCAAATATTTGGCAATTTTAATTCGTTGAGCTTCTCCACCAGATAGAGTATCAGTTCCACGGCCAAGGGAAAGATAACCTAAACCGATGTCGACCAAAGCTTGAATTTTACTATGTAGTTCACGCACCATTGTTTTAGCCTTGGGGTCCGAGATATTATCCAAAAATTTTAGGACACTTACTAAATCCATATCGCTGACTTCTGCAATATTTTTGCCAGCAATTTTACCAGTTAGAGCCTTTTTGTTCAGACGTGTTCCATGACATACTGGGCAAGGTTTTCGAGTGACAATCTTTGATAAGGCAGCTTCATGATGACGACCTGAGGCACTATGAATAACAGAGCGAAGCATACGTGGAACTAGTCCTTCATATAATGCCGTACGGCCCCAATTTGCCGGTGGATTTTTTAATTTTTGTTGCGGAGCGTGCATGAATAAATCATATTCTTCATCGGTGTAGTCTTTAATTTTTTTGTCTAAATCAAATAATCCACTGTTGCCATATTCCTTCCAACGCCAAGTTCCCGGTTGAAAACCGGCAAAAGTCATTGCACCTTCATTGAGTGATTTATTAGGATCAATTAATTGACGTTCATCTATGTCGTCAACAAAGCCTAATCCCTGACATTTTGGACACATTCCCTGAGGTAGGTTAAAGGAAAACCATTCAGAATACCCAACCCAAGGCTGTCCAATTCGAGAAAACATCAAACGTAAGACGGAATAGATGCCGGTGTAGGTTGCCAGAGTAGATCGAGAATTACGACCAATAGGCTTCTGTTCAACCACAATTGCCACTGGTAAGTTGTCGATTCGGTTCACTTCAGGTTGACCGTATTTAGGCAAATATTGTTGGGTGAAACTAGGAAAAGTTTCATTCAATTCACGTCGGGAAACAGCGGCTAATGTATCAAAAACTAAAGAGGATTTACCAGACCCAGAAAGACCAGCAAATACAGTCGTTTTATGCTTAGGAATATCTAAACTGACATCCTTTAAGTTATTTTCTTGAGCTCCATGGATAGAGATAGTCCCATCTGCAAATAAATCAGTCATAAAAACCTCCAACAGTAAATTTATAATTCCATTATATATAGAAATCTCGTTTAACAAAAATAATCGGGTCTAGAATTTTTGGTGTTGGAAAGTATTTCCATTCCAAAAGTACTAGGCCCTAATTTAAAAAGCCATTGATAATGGATCAAAAACGGCCACTAGGGTATACCCGACCGAAAGAAATTGGTTCAATCCTACAAACAATTGATATGAGTGGGGTTGTTAATGCGTTTGCGTTTATTATTACAGTTGGGTTTTTGATGTATCTATGGGGATTCAAACTACCGGGTTGGCGACTATCACGCTCGGCAAACTGGTTAGTAGTGAGTTTTGCAATTGTGGTTTTACTGGCACTGATTGTTTGGAATGGCTTTGGTTCAGGCGATAAGCTTTCGAATATTTTTACCAGTTACGATTTTTCGTTAGGCCATTTTAACCTAAAAATCGTTTTAAGCGCGTTAGAAACAGTCTGCGAAGAATGGGCGTTTCGTTTTGCAGTCTTGTTTTTAAGCTTGAAGGCTTTCAGTCATGTAAAGAATCAGTATGTCTGGGTAGTTTTGATTAATGGATTGTTATTTGGTCTGTGGCATTCTTCAAATTTACTCGCGGGTCAATCCCTTAGCGCAACTCTGAATCAAATTTTGTTTGCAGCTGGCGGAGGGATGATCCTTTCAGCGACGTATCTTTACACGCAAAGTATCGCAGTTACCATGGTTAGTCATTTCTTCTTAGATATTTTTGCTTTCTCAAATACGAATGGCAATTTATTGATGACTTCTCCAGATGGTGTCGATTGGATTGCCACTTGGATTGTGGTGATTGTTCTTGTTCTCGTAGCATTGTTCTTAGTTACCGGCAAACGAAAACAGAGTATTCAAGAATCTATTTCTTATGAATAAAGGATGTTTACAACTAAAAATTTCTAGAGAGTAAAGGCTCGAAGAAATACTAATGGGGGCATTTGATATGTTGATAGAAAGATTGTGTGGAATTTTAGCGTTGGCAATAGCTGGATGGCAATTCTATAGTTTTAGGCAGGCATTTAGAAGTTTTAAAAAAACGGCCGGGAAAAACACTAATGTATTTATAGGGTTTGGACTTTGGTTTGGCTTGTTCTTTGGAATTATCATATTCCTTTTAGGATTAGCGTTGCTTTTCGGAGTATTTTAAAATAGTCAAATTAATCGAGCATTATTATAAAACAAAGAGACTGGGAAAATGCGATAATCCCTTTGTGGTT
>NZ_DOEM01000017.1:3058-8616 GCF_003533255.1 Pediococcus sp. | reverse complement strand
CTCTTACTTTAGGATGTTTGACAAAGAGCCGTTTTTCACCGCGGTGCCACCTCAATTGGGTTCATTTTAGATTCGCGAAAAGTCTAAAGATGCACCCCTACTTTACAGAGAACGAACATTCTCCTGACAACTGACGTATGTCATGACGTCTTTTCGTACTTTCGAAATTTCGGAAAAGCCCTCGGTGGTCCATTTAATTACTTGCGTTCGGTCATACTCTCAGCGATGATGACTCTCTGTGCGTGCACGGTAATCTTGATCTCCACTTCATCGGTTTTTAAGGACGATTTTAAGTTGCCATTATCATACAGCGGGTGATGGGAAGTTGTCAACTAGAAAATTTACTATAAGACAAATTCTAATTTAAAAAATTTCTTATTGAAATTAGAGTGTCGCCAAACCGTACCAAATTTACTTAAAATTATTCCAGTTTATAAATACCCTTTTAAGATCTGCATCAGCTATATATTGTTTTAAAAAGTTAAATTCATTAGTTATAAAATGATCATCATGCATAACTAACACGGTAATATCAATGGATCGCTTTAAAAGTGCTACCCCTTCTTCTTTCTCATTTTGCATACACTCAACCAATTCTTCAAGAGAAAAATAAGTGTTCTAGTTATTATAATATTGATTTCCTTGTATCTGATGACGCATAATTAGAAGATGGTAAAGATGGGAGCGTTTAAGTAAATAGGCTTCGAGTATAAATTTTGTAATCTTTTGTTTCGTGTTCTTGCATGGATATTTTTTGGGGGAGTATAACCATGAAAAGCTATAAGAATAGTAAAGCTATTAAACGGTTAACTAATGTAATTAAAAAGCATATTAAGTTCAGTTTGATGTTATTAATAATCATGCTAGTTTTGGTTGCTATTATAGGGATGTACGTTCATAACAGTCAGGAAAAAGTCGCTAGCAAATATCAACAAACAAATATTCCGACGTTATTTTTACATGGATTTGGCAGCAGCTATCATGCGGAACAACACATGGTTAGAGCAGCTAAAAGTGCTCATGCAACAAATGGGGTCATTCGCGCAGAAGTGTCTAAAACTGGAAAAGTCACTTTAGTCGGACATTTCCGAAAAAAAGTTATCAATCCAATTGTGATGGTAAATTATCAAAATAATCACGAGAAAAGCTATCGAACTGACGGCAAGTGGTTACGAAACGTTTTAAATAAGATTCAACAAACCTATCATTTCAAAAAATTCAATATCGTTTCTCACTCCGTTGGTAACGAAGCAGTAATGTACTATATGGCTGATTTTGCTCCAAAACATAAAGGATTACCTCAACTCAATAAGGAAGTAAATATTGCCGGCCATTTCGCAGGTATTCGTGGATATGATGCAATTAAACACAACTCGATAAATGTACAGGGGAAACCAAAACGGATGATTGCAACATATCGTTCGTTACTGAAGTTGCGAAAAACCTACCCTAAAAATGTTTCAGTTTTAAATATTTATGGAAATATTGGTGATCATAGTGATGGTAGAGTGCAGAATTACTCCTCAAAATCATTAAAATATCTTGTTGGAAGCCGTGCTAAATCATATCAGGAATTAGAAATTAAGGGTTCACAAGCGCAACATAGCAAATTACATTCAAATCCTAAAGTTGACCAGACACTATTGAAATTTCTATGGGAAAAATAAGTGAAGTAATTTTTTTCCAAATCAAGGGGGTATTACCATGAAACACATTGTAGCCGGGATCGTCGCCCACGTTGATGCGGGGAAAACCACGCTTTCAGAAGCCATGTTGTACCGCACAGGCGAACTACGAAAACTTGGGCGGGTGGACAATGGGGATGCCTTTCTTGATACCGATGACCTCGAGAAAAAACACGGAATCACGATTTTTTCACACCAGGCTAGTCTTCAGTATCACAAGCTCGAACTTACTTTATTGGATACACCGGGACATGTGGATTTTGCCGCACAAACGGAACAAGTTTTAAGTGTACTGGATTACGCCATTCTCGTCATTTCTGCAACTGATGGAATTCAAGGATACACACGGACACTTTGGCGACTGCTCGAACGTTATCATGTGCCAACTTTCATTTTTGTAAATAAGATGGATGCCAACGGTGCCGATCGCAATGCGGTGCTTGATCAGCTACAGAGCGTGTTTTCGGTGGGATGTATTGCGTTTAATTCAAGTGCTGACAACACAGATATTTCAGAAGAAATTAGTGAAGAAATTGCAATGTGTTATGATGAGGTTCTTGAAAGCTTTTTGGATTCAGGACACCTTGAAGACGATACGGTCCGTCGGCTAATTAAACAACGAAAGGTCTTTCCTTGTTATTTTGGTGCTGCGCTCAAATTAACCGGCGTTGATCAAGTTTTAGCGGGTCTTGACCGTTGGACTAGTGAAACAAAATATCCCCAAGAATTTGGAGCACGAGTTTTCAAAATTTCTCATGATGAAAAGGGTGAACGGTTAACTTGGATTCGCATGACTGGTGGTATTCTACATACAAAAGATGTTTTAGTAGATGATGAAAAAGCCAATCAATTACGAGTTTACAATGGTGATAAATTTACAGGCCCACAACAAGTTTTGGCTGGTGGTGTTTGTGCGGTCACGGGGTTGACGGGAACTTATCCAGGTCAGGGACTTGGAAATCAACACGATGGTGATAATCCGACAATTCAACCGGTTTTAAACTATGCATTGGATCCTAAAAACAATGATATTCATACGTGTTTAACAGCTTTACGGCAGCTCGAAGATGAAGATCCGCAACTGCACGTTTCCTGGTCCAGCCATCTTCAAGAAATTCGGATTCAAATTATGGGTGAAATCCAGTTAGAAATATTGCAGCAAATTTTGCTTGAACGGTTTAATTTGGACGTTGGTTTTGGAGAAGGGAGCATTTTATACCAGGAAACCATTACCAAACCCGTGGAAGGAGTTGGCCATTTTGAGCCACTGCGGCATTATGCGGAGGTTCATTTGTTATTGGAGCCGGCGCCAACCGGAAGTGGGCTGACGTTTGCGACAGATTGTAGCTTAGATGTGCTTGGTAAAAATTGGCAGCATCAGGTATTAGCTAACCTCCATGCCAAAGAGCACCTAGGCGTTTTGACGGGAGCCCCAATTACGGATATGAAAATCACGCTTGTGGGCGGCAGAGCAAGCAACGTTCATTCGGTCGGTGGTGATTTCAAAGAGGCCACTTGGCGGGCAGTCAGACAAGGCTTGATGATGTTGAAACAACGTGATGACTGTCAATTATTGGAGCCGTGGTATCAATTTCGATTAGAAGTTGGCAAAGATCAAGTTGGACGGGCGATGACTGATATCCAACGCATGAATGGCAGTTTTGAAACACCAGAAATGGCTACTGGAGATAACGATCCGAATAGCGAAATGACCCTATTGACGGGAGTTGCACCAGTTTCAGAAATGCAAGGATATGCCCAAGAAGTCCGGGCTTATACGCATGGACAAGGTCAATTGGAATGCATCATTGATGGGTATCTGCCTTGTCACAATGCAGAGGAGATTATTTCGAGTCTGAAGTACAAGCCAGTTTCAGATTTGGAAAATACGCCGGATTCTGTTTTCTGTGCTCATGGAGCTGGCTACCCAGTCGCGTGGGATGATGTGCCAGATATGGCGCATGTGGCGTATAGATATTAACAGAAAATCTACGGTAACAAAAACGGCTACAATCATCCGATTGTGGCCGTTTTTGTGGTATTATTTATTCAATTTCTTCATCAACTGTTTCTTGTGTAGCTTGTTTCTTATCAGTTGCGGTTTGCATGATCCCTAGCACTGCACGGGCAATTGGACCGACAATGAGAAGCTGAAGTGGTAAAGCAACAATTAGGTTAAATCCCCAAGTGTGCAAGTAAGTCATCAAAAGATTACCGCCAAAATTGTGTGCCATAATCATTCCGAAAAGTGACATACATGTTACCATTCCGAGGACCATCAATACTGAAATGGTAATTCCGATGAGAACCACATTTTTCTTCATATAATCATTAATGATATATTTGAATGCAAGTTTCTTGGCAATTGGGCCAACCACTAGCAAGTCTAAAATAATTGCGGCAAGTAAGCCACCTGGATATTCAGAGATGGTGTTTAACATAACTCCCTTAGTGAATCCTTGAACTAGTAAAACGTTATAGCAAACCATCACAAAAACCATTAATCCGGCCATGATGGCAGTGAAAACAACTTCTTCTTTTAAATTTCTTGGCATCTTATTCTCCTTCGTGTTTTTGAGCAACATTAGTTAGTATACCGGGAAATGAAGAAGCTTCGTAAGTTACGTTTGTATGACGTTTTTGTAAGGGCTTAATAAAATAATGTGAGGATTGATGATAAATATGAAAATTAGGATTATTGGGGCAGGAAAAAGTTTGGTCCTAGTTGCAACTCAAGTCCTCTTTTTAATGCAACAATGATATTCAGGAGTACAATTAAATTTAGCACCACTATTTTACATAAAAGGACTTGAGAATATGAAAATTGAAGAAGGATATATGCCATTTCACGGCTACAAGACTTATTATCGGATTGTCGGAGAACCAAGTAAGGATAAGGCACCGCTATTATTAATTCATGGTGGCCCTGGTTCATCACACAACTATTTTGAATTGTTGGATGATTATGCCAAAACTGGTCGGCAACTTATCATGTATGATCAAGTGGGCTGTGGAAAATCGTCACTTCCTGAAGATGAAGGCGTTTATGTGAAGGAAACGTGGGCAGAAGAATTGGTTGCTTTACGTAAATATCTCCACTTAGACGAGATTCACATGTTGGGCCAATCATGGGGCGGCATGCTAGAAATGTACTATTTAACTAGTTACGATCAAAAAGGAATCAAAAGTGTCATGATTGATGGCTCACCAGCTTCAATCAAATTGTGGACTCAAGAACAACACCGTTTGATTTCATACTTAAGTTACGAAGACCGCGCAGCCATTGCGGAAGCTGAAAGAACTGGTGACTTCAGCGGTCCTAAGTATTTAGCTGCCAACGATCGTTACATGGAGCGTTATTGTTGGGATGATCCCGATGAAAATTCACCAGAACCTTTGCGCAGAGCTACCAACGGAAAACGAGCTAGTTTGATTGCTGAAGGTCCCAATGAGTTTACAGAAAACGGCACAATCAGTGATTATAATGTGACGGATCAACTTAAAAATATTCACGTACCTGTTTTAGTGACTAATGGAACCGATGATTTATGTACGCCATTGATCGCAAAATCTGTTTATGATCATATTCCTGGTGCCAAATGGCATTTGTTTGCTAATAGTCGCCACTTAGCCCTTTTGGATCAACACGATGAATTTATTGATGTGCTGGACCATTGGTTGGCGGAGAACGATTAAAATTAAATAGAATTATAGAACCCGTTTAAATCTGACACTTTCAGGTCTAAACGGGTTTTAATATGGGGAATTAAAGGTTGAAACCACAAAAACTTATCTTGTTGCTTGATACGAAAACGTTTATGGCAGCAAAATTAGATAAAATGCCGTCTTTCAGCAAATTTGGGCTGGAACGTA
>NZ_DOEM01000017.1:0-2940 GCF_003533255.1 Pediococcus sp. | reverse complement strand
CACAAGAATCGACATCGACAGGAGTAAGAAAGATTTTCGTTCCGAAAATCATCATTACTAGGCGGAATAGTGGGCACGACTTGGATCCGCAAACCACGTCTCCAAGCTCGCGGCCTTTATCTAAGCGAAACCCGCTAAGATAAACGACATTACTGAGCCCATTTGCTTCCAGACTAAGTCTAATCTTTGCGATCAACTCACTGATATAATAATTCTGATACTTTCAACCTTTGGTTAACTGGTGAAATTATGAAGTTTAGAACAACAGATAATGTAGAACTTGATTTTTTGGATCGTGGCAAAGGATACCCAGTTATCTTCATATCGGGTTTTGGTGGCTATAAAGAAATTTGGATGCTGTAGGTTAACTATTTATTGAAAATGGGCTATCGCGTAATTACGTATGATCATCGCAATCAAGGTAGTTCGCAAAGAGTTGAAACAAATGATTCTTTAGCGAGATTAATCTTGGATTTAAGAGAGCTCATTCAGTATTTACAAGTTAAAAATCCAATTTTAATTGGACATTCAATGGGAGCGAGTGTTTGTTATGGCTATCTTGCTCAATTTGAAGATGTGGCGGGTGTCATTAGCGTTGATCAAACTCCCAAGATGTTGAACACCTCTGAATGGCAGTATGGCTTTTTAAATGCTACTATTCAAAATTACCGTCAGCTAGCTAAGTCATCACCTAAAGTGAGAGAAACGCTTCATGGAATTGATTCACGAGTTGAATCCGGATTGCTAAAGCAAAAGAATAACTATTCCTTTAACCGTTCTAAAAATGTGAATCTCTTATTAGATCATTTTAAACAGGATTGGGTTTCAACCCTGGAGACCACAAAGATACCAGTTTTGTTGATTGCGGCTATCCAGAGTCCCTATTATGATGCTAATTTCGTGGATGCTGTGGCGAAAAGCAATTCGATGATTAGTAGGGCAAAATTAACTAATTGTGGGCATGTGATTATGGCTGAGATTCCAAACGAGTTTAATCAACTTTTAAGGCATTTTGTATTAAAAAATCGTTATCGACAATTACAATAATCAAAGATAAAGGCACAAATATCAAAACCAACCTGGTTTGATGTTTGTGCCTTTATTTAGTAGTCAAATCTATAATAGATGATCAAATAAGTTTTAAGAAAACAGAATAGGCTAATTTAAGCACAAATAAAAGTCATTTCAAATGATTTTGTAAGTTGAGATGTCCCGAAAAGAATTGACTGATCAAACGATTAGACTATAATTTGGTAAACGATTTGAACTTCTAGTTCACGTTGTTTTTGCAATATTAATACGAGGAGAGTTCACATGAAGAAAACATACTTTAATTCAAACTTATTTAATGGTGTTGATAACAAAATTATTGCCGATGCTTGGTTTACGGTGGATGAGGAAACAGGAAAGATTACTGAAACTGGGACAAGGGCTCCAGCGAGCAATAATGAAGGTGAGGATTTACACGGACAATACGTGATGCCAGGGTTAATTAATGCGCATACACATATCATGGATAATCCTGTTTCAAATCAATTGGAATTCTTATCAGAAACAGAAATTGCTTTTACAGCTTTGCGTAATTTAAAGGATCTCCTTTATTCTGGAGTGACGTATATTCGCGATTGCGGCTGTGCATTTAACGTAGATTTGAAATTACATAAGTTACAAGAACAAGGTAAGCTTTCGGGGACGGAAATTGTGCCAAGTGGCCGACCAATCTCAATCTTAGGTGGTCATGGCGATTTTCGAGAAAACGAAGACGGCAGTGTCAATTTTTCCTATTTAGTTAATTCTGGGGATGACGTTCGGAAAGCAGTCCGCGAAGCATTTAAGTTAGGAATAAAAAATATTAAAGTGATGTCCACAGGTGGAGTCATGTCAGCCAATGATCAGGTAGATGACACGGAATTAAGTGAAGTCGAAATGCAAGTTGCCGTGGAAGAAGCCCATTCGAAACACATGACGGTTGCGGCACATGCACAAGGCAATCAAGGAATTCAAAATGCATTGGATGCTGGCGTAGATTCAATTGAACATGGAATTTATATAGATGAGCATCAAGCAGACTTCATGCGTGATCATAATGTTTATTTAGTACCAACGCTAAATGCTTGCACATCCATTTCTAAATATGGAAAAGGTAAAATTCCAGATTACATGCTTACTAAAAACGAAAAGGTAAAAACAGATTTCTATAAAAATATCTCGATGGCTTTAAATAAAGGTGTGAAAATAGCTGTTGGTACTGATGCGGGGACACCGTTCAATACATTCAAAATGGGAACGTTGGAAGAACTGGCGTTGTTAGTCCATAAAATTGGTGCCACTCCTTACCAAGCCTTATTGGGTACCACAAGTTATGCAGCACAGTTGCTACGGATTGATGATAATTATGGGAGTTTAGCTACCGGAAAAGTGGCTGATTTCTTAGTTTTGAAGGAAAATCCGTTAGATAAAATTGAGGCTGTGCAACAGTCGGATAAAGAAATTTACAAAAAGGGTCATAAAGTTCATTAACAAAAAAATATCATAATAAAAAGTCTCCACGTGTCTACACAAAGATAAAGCTCATTAGATATGCGGAGTCTTTTTTGTTAATTTTTTTAGTCAATGTGAAAAGTTTCGACAAATATTGGAACATAATTGACAACAATTGATGTCCTTTGTTGGAAAGCAGGATCCGAACAGTAAGTGATAATTTATCATTTATTACGTCTATTTTCGATCTTCCCCAGGAGTGGAATGATAAAATTCTTTATATTTATTGTAAAAGAAAGTTTTATTAGATATACCCACCCGTTCCATAATAGCTGTAATTGGTATTATCGTATTTGTAATCATGCTGTGAGCCTGAATTAAACGTTCTTGGGTTAGTATTTCGCTAAAGGTTTTCCCCACCTCTTCCTTAAATAAATTGAGAGTGTCAAATTTTATGTG
>NZ_DOEM01000016.1:0-21024 GCF_003533255.1 Pediococcus sp. | reverse complement strand
GATTGCGATCCCGCCTCCATCGTACTTATAATCTGCCTTTTATCGTTTTGCCTCGCGCACTCTTCTCTATCCCTTATTCAGTATATACATAAAGAAGATAAACACGAAGAACAATCCGTACATAATTGGATGCACTTCTTTACCTCGTTTTGCCGCAATCATTGTAATTGGGTACGTAATAAATCCAAGCGCAATACCATCTGAAACACTATACGTCAATGGCATTCCAATCAAAATTAAAAACGCAGGAATCGCAACTTCCATCTTTTCCCATGACACATGTTTCATCGATTGCGCCATCAATACTCCCACAATAATTAGCGCCGGCGCCGTCACTTGATTCGTAACCACCGCCAAAAGTGGTGAGAAGAACAAACCTAATATAAATAACACACCCGTTGTCACCGCAGTTAATCCAGAACGACCACCAACCGCAATTCCGGCCGACGATTCAACATAAGCACCCACTGGAGAAGTTCCCAAAACAGAACCTGCCAACATTGCCGTTGAATCTGACATCAATGCCCTACCTACTCGCGGCATCTTGTTATCCTTCATAAAACCCGCTTGTTGTGCCAATCCCACCAATGTACCTGCTGTATCGAAGAAAGTAACTAGCAAGAACGTTAAAACAACTACCCATAACTGGACAGTATTGATATCACCAATATGCTGAACTCCAACCATGAAAGTTGGCTTCAAACTTGGAGCCGCCGATACCCATTGTGTTGGTGCCTTAATCAAACCTGTGATCAATCCCAGAATGGCTGTTGCTGCCATTCCAATAAAAATACCACCAGGAACGCGACGAACCATTAAAATCGCCGTCAAAACTAATCCGAAAATTGTTAACCAAGTTGTCGCCACCTCAAGTGATCCTAACCCAACCACTGTCGATTTATTAGCTACAATTAAGCCCCCATCATGCAAACCTATAAAGGCAATGAATAAACCAATCCCACTAGAAATTGCATATTTCAAATCCGCTGGAATTGCATTAATGATCATTTCACGTAATTTAAAAATTGTAATCACGATAAAAATTAAAGAAGCCACAAACACGCCAGCTAAAGCTGTTTGCCAAGGAATCTTCATTCCAATACAAACGGAATAGGCAAAGAACGCGTTAATTCCTAATGCCGGTGCGGTTGCAATTGGATATTTAGCAAGCACCCCCATCAAGAAACAGCCCAAGGCACTCGCTAAAGCTGTTGCTGTAAACACAGCCCCTTTATCCATTCCTGAAGCTCCTAAGACACTAGGATTCACAAATAAGATATATGCCATAGAAATGAAAGTAGTGAAACCTGCCAGAATTTCACGTTTTACTGTTGTATGTAACTGATCAATCTGAAAATAACTATTAATCTTTTCTCCCATGATTGCTTTCTCCTTTAGCATTACTGATTCAAAATCAGAAACCAATTTCGTTCGTGTTTTGATTCCGAAACAACAATATATATCATACAATAAAATCGATTCAAAGTAAAACACAAACTTTAGAATTGTGTAAAAACATTATTTTTCAAAAAATAGCTTTCCACAGTTTTACCTGAAATACTTATCACCTAACTTACCCTCGTATTTCTTTTCATAAGGGTGTATAATTCATATTTATGACAGTGTGTCACATCAAAACACACGAGATGTAAACATTAAAGGTGGTTATTAAATTATGCAAAAGTTTTTATCGGGGATTGTCGGCCTTGTTGCTATCTTTGCACTTGCAGGTTGTGGCAATCAAAAATTAACTGTTGGCTCCTCAACCAAAACACCAAGTGGCATGGTTGCGGTGATTAAAGGCAAAACTAATAAAGATGCCAAAATCAGTTATCGGGTAAAGGGACAAACAAAAAAATCTGTTAAGAATACAGATGGTGCTTATGTGATTGAAATTCCTGCAACTACAAAAACGCAGAAAGTAACAGTTACATCACAAAAAGGGTCTGATGTTCTCACCAAAAACGTCACCATCAAGAAAACTAAAGCTTTAGCAAATTACAAATCAATCGCAACAAAATATAACCAGGCTGTGATTGGCATGTCTTTATCCAAATCCACCCAGAAAAAGGCTCAGGAATTAGCTACCGCTGAAAAGAAAGCAAAAGCGATTTCAACAAAAACAACTTCTGCGGCAAAGGCTAAAGCCGAAATTGCTAAATTACCCGCCAGCCAACAGAAAAAAGCCCTTGCCAAACTTCAAGCACAACAAAAAGAAATGCTCGCACTTCAAAAAGAGGCCAAAGAAGTCCAAACAGCAATGGCTGCTTCTAAAAAGAAGAATAAAGATAAATTATTGCCAACCAGTTTAAACAATGGCGTCCGAAATGTAATAACCCAGAAAAACTATACAGTTCGTGTAAATCATCAAAATAAAAATCTAATGGGCATCACTTTGATTGTTCCAGTTAAAGCCATGAAACAAAAGAGTGGTCAAAAAGATTTTGGAACGGTCTTTGCTTTGTTAACCTCCGAAGTTGGTGCCAAACCAAAATCAGTTATGAAACAGTTCAAGAAAGTTCAAAAAGACGCTAGAAACAGTACCAGCACCTCTACAACAACTCATGTCATTAAATCGAATGGCGTGAAGTTCCAAGTTGGCTATTCAACTACCCATTTATATATTTACATC
Organism: Pediococcus sp.; assembly: GCF_003533255.1. Taxonomy (NCBI): domain Bacteria; kingdom Bacillati; phylum Bacillota; class Bacilli; order Lactobacillales; family Lactobacillaceae; genus Pediococcus; species Pediococcus sp. The sequence continues at coordinate 18,392 of NZ_DOEM01000016.1, read as the reverse complement.
ACTAAGTAAAATTTCCATACTTAAAAAGCCAACCAACAATGAGAAACCGAAATTCTCATGTTGATTGGCTTTTTTGATTTGTTCATTTTTTAGGACAACCCCGCAAGTCAGTCTTTAATATTTAAGCGGGGTTCCCGCAGGATTGCGACTCCGCACTACTCCGTTTTACAGTTGATTTTCGTTCCGAAAATCTCCTATTCTCCGGTCGTTGTCGATTCTTGTGGCAAAAACAGCCGCAAGAACTCGCCCTCCTTCACACTCTTTACCAGATTTGCACCCGTTTCTCCGGATCCAAGTACATGCCATCTCCTGGCTGCACATTAAACGTCTGGTAAAATTCGTCAAAATTCTTTACCTGCACATTGGCCCGCAACTTCGCCGGTGCATGCACATCAATCGACAACAACAACTGTTCATATTCCTTTGTTGCCTTACTCCGCCATACGCGCGCCCAGTTCACAAAGAATGCTTCCAAATCTGGATTCTCAGTATGTTTTGCCGCCTCCAGCGCACAACTCAATCCACCATCATCAGCCACATTTTCAGTCACTACCAACTTACCATTCACCTTACCACCAGCAAATGGAAGCCCATCAAACTCTTCAATCATCGCTTGTGAATGTTTCTTAAATTCTTTCATATCAGTTTCCGTCCACCAGTTATGCAAACTTCCATTTTCATCAAACAACGCACCGTTTGGATCAAACGCATGAGAGATTTCATGAGCCATAACCGCACCAATTCCGCCGTAGTTTTCACTTGCGCTCTGTTTCAAACTATAGAATGGCGCCTGCAAAATTGCCGCTGGGAAACAGATCAAGTTGCCTTCTGGAGAATAATAAGCATTAACCGTATCAGCACTCATTTCCCATTTTTCTTTATCAACTGGTTTGTTAAACTTGCTTAACTGGTCTTCAGTGAAGATCTTTGCAAATGCCTGTGCGTTACCTAATAACGTACCGCCATCCTCAACCGAAGTTGTGTGTAAACGTGTATAAACAGGTTCCATTTTATCAGGATAGCCGACATGAATATCCATTGCACTCAACTTCACAACCGCTTTTTCACGGGTTGCCTTGCTGAGCCAAGTATTATTTTGCAGACGGTCCTTATAAACACCTGTCATCGCCACAACCATATCGTGAACATCTTGTTTAGCCTTTTCACCAAAGTACTTTTTACCATAGTAATCACCCACAACCTGACTAAAGGTACGGCGAGCTAAATAAAATGCACTCTTTTGTTGCTTCATGGCTTCTTTTTGGCCGGATAATGCCCGATGATACGTACCACTTACCTGGCGGAATTCTTCTCCAAGATAACTAGCTAATTGGCCCACAGTATTCACAATTAACCAATTTTTGAAGGCTGGGAACGTTTCTTCATTTACAATCTTGGTGAAGTTTTCAAAGAATTTTGGCTCCGTAACAATCACTTGTTTTGGTGTGTCACCAAGTAATTCAGTGATCCCATCAGCAATTTTAAACTCACCCAATTCTTTGTTGAATTCTGCAAAATCAATGGGATTATACAGCTTGGCAACGTCACTCATTTCTTCTGAATTCTTTTTAAATGGTGCCATTGAAGCATCAAACTTCTTTGCATCCGCCACAATTTGTTTGGCTTCATCTGCAGACTTACCAATCATTGTCAATAATTTCTCAGCCATTTGTGTAAAGACTGCTAACAACTGTGGTCCTGCTTGATTGTCTTTTTCATAGTAGGTTTTGTCAGGTAAAATTAAACTTCCACCTTCAGCCCATAACACGTTTAACTTAGTTTTACCCTGGCTCTTTAAATCAGGTTCTACCCCAATATCAAAGGGCACTGGAAATCCGTTTAAAGTCCAGTCTTTAAATTGTTTGTTCACATCAGCAAAACTAGAAATTGCTTCTACTTTTTCAAGATAAGGCTTTAAAGGTGCCGCGCCATCTTGATCACGTTTTTCAAAGTTAGCAGCGACATCATAAAACTTCAAAAACTCTTTAATTAAAGGATCATTGTTAGCCAATTTTCCTGATTTCATATCGGCGAAATCTGTCATTAATTTTTTATCTACATCATCAACTAAGTCCATGAATCCACCAGTAGATGAGTGGTCACTTGGAATTTCAGCAGTTTCGATCCATTCCCCATTTATTGCATCATAAAAATCATTTCTTAATTTTGTAGCATCTGCCATTTTATCCCATCCTTTATTTTCAGATAGCCATAGTATAGCGCATTTTTAATTTTCTCACAAAATTTTAATTTTACGATACAGCATTACTAATATAATCACGCAATGTCTGTCCCGTTAAACCGGCGCTAATACCTATCAATAATTTAATTCTTGCTTTGGGGCCATTGAGTCCCTGACAAAATGTTACACCCATTCGTTCCAAATCAATTCCGCCACCTGGATAATCATAAATTGGTTCAGCAACACCATTATAGCAACGTGAAACCATGACAACTGGAATTTGATCATCTAAAAGTTTTTTGATAGCTGCAACCGTTTCTAGTGGCATATTTCCAGCACCCAGGCCTTCAATGACGAGCCCCTTTGTTGATTTCTGATCTAAACATTCAATCAAACTAGCTGGCATCCCTGCATAAGCTTTCAACAAATAGACATTACTTACCAAATGGTCAATCGGTACGACCGTTTGTTGAATTAATTCTTGAAAATAATGGATTCCGCGTTTTCCAACTAGACCAATGGGGCCGAATGTTGGTGTCCGAAACGTATCCACGTTAGTCGTATGGGTTTTGGTCACATAACGAGCAGTGTGAATTTCATCATTCATCACCACTAAAACCCCTTTATCCGTTGATTCATCAGCGGCAGCAGTCAAAATTGCACTTTGAAAATTATAAACGCCATCTGAACCAATTTCGTTTGAAGATCGCATTGCCCCCGTTAAAACAATGGGCAAGTGATTTGGGAGCGTCAAATCTAAGAAATAGGCTGTTTCTTCCAAAGTATCCGTTCCATGCGTGATGACAATTCCGTCATAACCTTCTGATTCGGCTTTTTGTACGCGCTTTTGAATTTTCAACATATCAGCTGGGGTAATGTGCTCCGACGGTTTATTTAAAACTGATTCATTAGTTAATTCGATATTGTCATCAATAAACCGGCTATCTAGGAGTGGATTTTCTTTATTTGTTGAAACCTCGCCTAAATCATTGGCAGACATCGAAATTGTGCCTCCCGTATGTAATGCTAATATTTTTTTCAAGTGTTTTTTCCTCCTTGAACTGGTTGGCTTTATATCCCTGATTCTAGTTGATTTCACAGTCAGTTGCTACACTCTATTACGATTTCAATCTTAAAAAATTTCTTGCGATTGAAATTCAGGAGTTTACACTGTCATTTAAAGAGTTAAAATAAGTTTAACATGTACAATCACAGGTGGCATATAATGACTCGAAAACTACAAAAATGGCTCCTTATCTACCAAGTTATTATTGGCGGTTTGGCCTTATTTTCTAGTGGAATTGCATTTTCAACCTTTTTTACACACGTCAATCTTTTATCTGGGACGCTAGGCATTTTTATGAACAGTGTTTTGGGTATTTTCTGGATCGATTATTTAGTTCGCTTTTCTTTTTCTAAAAACAAAAAGGGATTCCTGATTGATAACTCGTTTGACATGCTTGGATTAGTGCCACTGCACCCAATCTTTGCCATCTTTCGAATTGAACAGGTCATCCGAATTATTCGCTACTACCACCTGTTTTGGCGGTTAGGGCTAGACGGTAGATTTACAAAGACAGTACATCGTTTTTTTTATGCCACTGGCTTCGTTTATCTACTATATGTCAGTGTGGTTATCCTAGTTTTAAGCGCATTGCTTTATTCAATCGTTGAAAAAATTTCGCTTGCTAACGCACTGTGGTGGGCCATCACAACTGCAACCACCGTTGGCTATGGCGATGTTTTCCCACATACGGCAATCGGAAAAATCATTGCCTCCATCCTGATGCTTGGTGGTATCGGTTTTATTGGTTTGTTAACCAGTACAATCACCGGCTTCTTCACCTCAAACAATTCCAATATGGAAAACACTGATTTGACGCTGCTTCTGCAAAAAATTGATGACTTATCCGATCAGGTTTCGCAACTGCAAAAAGAAGTTTCTAAAAGCAAAAAGAAATCACATCGAAAAAAGAAATCGTAACTAAAAGACCAGTAACCTTTCACAAAATGAAAAGGGCACTGGCTTTTTTGATTATTCTAATTTACAAATTTAACAGCTGTCCCATAAGCAGCAACTGTTTCCATGTCTTGACCAATTGAATCTGAATCAAACCGCATCATAACCACTGCGTCGGCACCCATTTCTTCTGCATTATTTCTCAACCGCGAAATGGCAGTATCCCGTGCTTCAGACAACAATTCTGAATAAGACTTAATCTCACCACCAACAATGTTCTTCAATCCGGCACCGATATTTTTAATTACATTTTTTGACTGAGTCGTCAATCCAAAAACTTCACCAATAATTTCATAACGTTGACCCGGAACATTTTCAGTCGTGGTCACTAAAATTCTGTCTGCCATCTGTGTGTCTCCTAACTTTGCCCTAGTTTAGTTGAAACTTACTTGCCATCCATATTATAGCATGAAAGCGTGCCCGTTTAGTGAGCTCTAGGACCGCTCGACAAGTCAAAAGGCAGATTATAAGCATGATTCCCGCGGGATTGCGATCCCGCATACATCGCCGCCCTTGCCCTACTTTTTTCCGCTGAACTCTAGGACCGCTCGACAAAACAAATAGCAAAGTATAAGCACGATCACTGCGGGGTTGCTCCCCGCATACATCGCCGCCCTTGCCCTGCTTTTTTCCGCTGGACTCTAGGACCGCTCGACAAAACAAATAGCAAAGTATAAGCACGATCACTGCGGGGTTGCTCCCCGCATACATCGCCGCCCTTTCCCTGCTTTTTTCCGCTGAGCTCTAGGACCGCTCGACAAGTCAAAAGGCAGATTATAAGCATGATTCCCGCGGGATTGCGATCCCGCATACATCATGCTTATAATCTGCCTTTTACCGACTTGTCTCGCGCACTTTACTCTTCACTGCCCAAATAATTACCCACACCAGCAGCCAACACCGCTCCTACCAATGGTGCCACCAAATACAACCAGTAATGAGTCATCGCTGAACCACCCTCAAACAACGCCGGACCAAAACTTCGTGCCGGGTTCAATGATCCTCCCGTCAAATTCAACGCCACTATAATCATCAACGCCAATGTAATTCCAATAATCAATCCCGCAAAGTTTGCATTGCCCCACTTTTTACTTGTGACCAACACAATAACCAACACAAACAGGAATGTTACCAACGTTTCCGTAATAAACGCACCACCCACCGAAATATTCGGAAAGTCCGTTTGTCCCAAATTCTTTGTCGACAATCCTAATTCATGAACTAAATCAAACACAATTGCAGATGCCAAAATTGCGCCAACAAACTGCGAAATCACATAGCCCACAAAATCCTTGATTCCTAATCGATGATTTAACAACATTGCCAATGAGCTCAGCTAAATATTTTCTCATATTTCCATCTCCCGTTACATTACGAATAATGAATACTTTCTATCTAACAAAAATTATAGATTAATTTTTCAAAATAAACAATCTTGAACTATTAAAAACCGGTAATAAAATTTAACTATCCTTTAAAATCGGACAAAACGCTCGTTTACATAGCGTATCTTTCTTGTTGTTATGGTAAAATATAACTAATATATTTTTAGGGGGAATGACCATGAGCCAAGTCGATGTCAAGTTAATCACAGAACCAACCGCAAAAGAATTTTTAACCGATTATAAAGAACAAAAGCGAAATAATAATGTTCCCGAGCTCAAAAGCCAAGGCCATTTTATTCTACCCGACTACAAACTGACCAGACAACGCAAAGCTTTTAAGATCATGAAACACACCTATCTGACAAAGCACTACAAATCATATGTTGCTTTCGATTCCGACAATGGCCACACCCTGTGGATGAAAAACTTTGCCAGTTTAACTGAAGCTGTTTTTTGGCTTGAAACTGGACTGGATATTGGTGATACAGACACTCGTTCAACCTACAAAGAGTGGAAGGTAAAGCATGAAGACGCCATTGAAGATTTAAAAAACCAATTGCGTGAGCTGAAGAAGAAACGTACGCAACAAATTCCTTTAGACAGTGCTAATTAAGCATAAAATTGCAATTATTAAGAATTCACCTATTTTTTGAGGGTGAATTTTTTTTGCAACATAATTTAAAATTTTATCAAATATTACAAAAGTCTTTGACTTATTGAGGTCACTTTAATTGCATTGACACTATTAAGTTACTTCCCTGTAACATAAATTAAGTATCATGAACGTTATACAATTCGCACGGGGGTAATGTCTAACATGAAATACATAGTAAGAATATTCGCAATTCTAAGCATTTTCATCGGAATCACTGCCGTTCATGCAACTCAAGCAAACGCGGCTACAACATTTCGTGTAGTTTCTACTAAAAACGTCACGGTCAAATCTTATGTTCGTACCAGCGCTAAGGGTTCTCTTTACAATTTGAATGGTAAACTACCTTATGTTAGTTTTAAAACCGCTCATCAATTAAAAAACTATCCAAGAACTACTTTCCGAGTTACGAAGTCGCGTATTATTCTTAGAAACGGCGTAAAAACACAATACTATTACGCCATCAGTACTAATGGCAAGGCAGCTGGCTGGGTATGGCATGGTTATTTGAAGCTCAAACCTGGTACCGCAACTTATGCCAAGATTTATAGTCAAGCTCGTAAACAATTAGGAAAACGTTACGTTTACGGAGCAGTTGGTCCTAAATATTTTGACTGTTCCGGCTTATCAAAGTACGTTTACAAGAAAGCCATCAATAAGACCCTTCCAAGAACAGCTCAGTCACAATACAATAAATACAAAAAGGCTTCAACGAGCACTCGTAAGAAAGGCGATCTCGTCTTCTTTGGAGGAAGTAAGAGAAGCATCTCTCATGTAGGTATCTATGTTGGTAACGGTAAAATGATTGATGCTCAAAATCGCGGTGTCATCACTGAAAAAGTTGCTTCACCATGGTGGCATTGTGTTGGATATTGTCGACCTGCAACATTAAGCTAAACTTTAATAATGGATATAGTAGTGCTTAGGTGCTACTATTTTTTTGTGAATTTATTCTAGTATTCATATTTGTATACCTCACATGAAAAGTCCTGTACAATGTAATTATCATAAATGACTAGGAGGTTATTTCTAATGACAACTGAAAACAAAGTACTAAGTTCCCTTTCCTATTTGAGCATTTTATTTTTGCCTGTTTTGTTTCCATTAATTGTTTGGATCCTCACTAGTGATCGCCCACAAACTCGTCATTATGCAGCCAATGCGCTACTCGTTCATCTGTTCCCTGCTATTTTTCTATTTGCAATTTTAATCATTGCAGGCATTCAGGGAGCAATTTCAAATGACCCCACTTCGGTTGGCTGGCTTCTCATGATTTTATTGGGCATATTTGCCATTGTATCAATTGGATTTTTCATTTACAGCATCTATAAAGGAATTAAAATTCTTGTAAATTAACTGAATAAACTGTCACTAAAGCCGGTGTGTTAATCTTTAACTCCCCTGGCTTTTTAATTTTCAAAAAAAGTTGTTTTAAATGTTGCAAGCGGTTACATGATGTGCTAATATAATAAGTGAGGAAAGGGAATGAAAGATTTCCGATTAACTCAAACTTCTCAAAGCGCTTTAGGTCAGTCAATAGTTGCCGATGGTGATCTAACGTAGAAGCGCAACTTGGAACTATGTGGTGAAGGCTTATCAATCATGGGCATCGTGTAAAGGTTTTGCTTGTTGAAAAACATGTGAGCAGTTTACAGTCAGATTGATTATGTACGTTAGCTCAAAAGTTTTGATGTGCAACTCAGGAGAGTACGATAATGATACCTTGAGTTATGAGCATCGGTTTCCAAGGTTTTGATGTTGAAGAACATTGTGAGCGGATAAAGTAGTTAGTACTTGGCTCAAAAGCCTAGATGTGCGATTGATAGGTGCGTAGTTTTCTGGTAACGAAGCAACTAAATATGATAAAGATTTTGGTTAATATGTAATTAGACTTCGGTTTAAGCAGGTGTTGCCAATGACAAGAGTAAACGTAAGTTAGAGATAACTTACAGGTTCCGATTATTCAAAGAATTACAGTAGTTAGTAAGTAACAAGTATCTAGTACGTTTGCGGAGGTATTTAGGATAGTAAAACTAATTTCTTCCAAAACCGTCTTTAATCACCGTTAGCCTGTATTTTGTGTATGTATCACGTGGGATTCAAACTTACGCTGATCACAATTAGCAGATTTTGATAACAACGATCACAGGTAGGTCAGGTTCACGACGGTAGAACAATTGAACAATGAAGGTGTAAAGTTATTAACAAATTTGATATTGAAGATGTTAATCGCGAAACCCTTTCCTCGTAGGTAGACTTTAAGCTTTGAGAAGAACTTAAAGTCTACTTTTTTGTGTAGTGAGTGAAGAAAAAGTGAGCGGAACAAGGCGTCTAGACTCATAGTTATAAGTGAGATGGAGGCGGGATCGCAATCCCGCAGGAATCTTGCTTATAGCTATGAGTCTGCCTTGTGGAGCTGTCCTAAAATAGTGAGCGGATTGCAGCGCTTTGTCTTATCAATATAATGATGCCGGTAGCGGGATCATTATCCCGCGGTTAGGCATGATTATATTGATAAGACTGCTGTAAGGAGCTGTCCTAATCCAAAATCAACCACCCACCAAAAAACAGGTCACACCCCAAGAAGAGCGTAACCTGTTTCATGAAATCCAAACATCAATCATCAACATTTGAATACATAATATTTTCAAAACTAAATTTAAAATTTTCTTTTTCGAACGACCCCGAACAAAGCTAAAGTAGCCATGGCGAGTAATCCAATGATGCCAACATTTCTACCAGCAACCGTATTTGCTTCATTGGTTTGTGGTAATTCTTTATTAGCCGAAACTGAACTCTTTTTCGTCGAACCAGAAGCAGATTGACCATTTACTGAAGGATTAGAATTAACTACCTTACCACTGTTAGTTTGACCTGAACCGTTTCCTTGATTGTTAGGTTGATTTTGACCAGAGTTCGATCCTCCGTTGCCATTTGAACCACCATTATCACCGGGGTTTCCTGGAGTTCCTGGATTGCCACCATTGTCAGCCTTCACAACTACCACACCTGTTCCAGATACGGAAAGTCCTGTAACTGGATCAGTATAAGTGAAGGTATAGGTCCCACGATTGCCAGCAATATTCGTGTCGAAATTGCTTGGGCCCTTGATAACTAAGCTACCGTTTGCAATTGCTTCTGCATAACTTAAAGTTGTGCCTGTAGAAGAAACAATCGAATTGAAAAGATTTTCCGGTTTAAAACTAGATCCCTTTTCAATCGTAATCTGTGGCTTAATATTAATGGTTGGTTTTACAGCATCATACTTATAAGTCAACTTGATACTATAGTCTTTACCAACCCCATTTTCAGATACAGTCGTTTTATCAATATACGTTAAAACTGTTTGCCAATCAGATGCCGTCCACTCACTTGGATCTTTGGTTACCCCTGCAGCAGATGCAAAATCAGTCAAACTACCAGTATGTGTACCGTCCTCGTTAGTCAAGGTATAACTACTATTAGTGTAGTTCCACTTGATAACCTGAAATAGTTTTCGGTGCGGCAAAGCTATAGTTTTCACCCGCTTTAAGTTCTGTAGTATCTGCATTGGCAATTGCCTTGCCTGTTGTATCTTGATATTCAGTTGTTTGATTAAACGTTCCTTGAGGCACTACAGAATCATACTTATAAGTTATGGTAATACTATAATTTTCCCCAACACTATTCACTTTTATTGTATTCAGAAAAGCGATTACTTTTTTCCAATCAGAAGTCGTCCAGTTACTTGGATCACCAACTACTCCGGCGGCAGATGCAAAATCGGTGAGCTTTCCAGTATTCGTGCCATCTTCGTTGATTAAAGTATAACTACTTTTAGCATAGTTCACTTGGTACCCCTTAATTTCTTTAGGCACACTAAAACTGTAATTGTCTCCCGTTTTAAGACTTGTGCTAATTGAATCAGCAATCCTTTCGCCCATTTATGTCTTGATACTCCGTCGTCTGATTAAACGCATTTTGGGATGCTTCTCGAGTTGATTTTTTTTCATTTTTACTTACTTGTGTCGCGTTTGATGAACTTACATTATTTTTAGAAGACACTGCTACATTAGTTGTCTCCGCATTTACTTGATTGGGTGTCACACCCATCCCTAAAATTCCTGCTGAAAACAGTAGCGTCCCCGCGAGTAAAGCATATTTCCGATTTTGTTTCACTTTATTATTGGTCATTTTGCTCTCCTTTCAAACATCATTTACATCATCATTCTCCATCTGCATTCTAACATCTTACCGGTAATATTGACAGCACTTACATTGTATTATTTACTATTAAGAATTTTCAATAGAATAATCAAGAAAACCCGCTTTAAATGCATACATTTGTCGGTATTTGTCCGCTATATCTTTATTCTTTAGTTATTCAAAATCATACAATTATTGTGTTCCTCTTGTGGGCTCAAAATTCGCTTAAATCCCTTAAATTTTAGGCAAAAAAATCCAGGAAGAAATTAGATTCATTTCTTTCCGGATTTAATGTTAACTTTATTTCAACCAAACAAAGTTACTGTCTAATTGTATTTTTAATCTCTTTCCGCTTCTTCTTTGCTGAAACGGTTGTTGAATAATGGACTAACTGGTTTGTTTTCGTGAATTAAACGAATAGCTTCACCAATTAATGGACCAACAGAGATTTGAGTAATTTTTGAAATTTTCTTTTCTTCTGGTAAATTAATCGAATCAGTCACAATCAATTGCTTGATTGGTGAATTAGCAATTCTTTGAATAGCTGGACCTGATAAAACAGGATGTGTACAACTTGCGTAAACCTCAGTTGCACCAGCGTCCATTAAGGCTTGTGCGCCAAGGGTGATGGTTCCAGCAGTATCGATCATGTCATCAATCATGATACAACGTTTGCCCTTCACTTCACCAATAATGTTCATGACTTCCGCAACATTTGCACGAGGCCGCCGTTTGTCAATGATCGCAATTGGAGCCTTCAAGAACTCAGCCAACTTACGAGCTCTGGTCACACCACCATGATCTGGTGAAACCACAACGGAATCTTTATCCAAATGATGTTCAATAAAGTAGTCAGCCAACAATGGTGCGCCCATCAAGTGATCCATTGGAATGTCAAAGAATCCTTGAATTTGAGCGGCATGCAAATCAAGCGCAATAATACGTGTTGCACCAGCTTTTTCAATCATATCTGCTACTAACTTAGCAGTAATTGGTTCACGTGAACGCGCCTTACGATCCTGACGTGCATAGCCATAATATGGAATAACCACATTAATAGTTTGAGCACTTGCTCGTCTTAGTGCATCGATCATAATAAGAAGTTCCATCAAATTATCATTTACAGGTGCCGAAGTGGACTGAATAATGTACACTTGATCCCCACGAATACTTTCTTCAATGTTAATTCTAATTTCACCATCGCTAAAACGATCAACAGACGTCTTACCTAGCTTAACACCAACTGCTTCAGCAATTTTTTCTGCTAAAGGCTTGTTTGAATTCAAAGCAAAGATCTTCAGCTTTGGATCAGAATATTGTCCAGACATGAAATCCTCCAATAACGATTTTTAAGAATCTGTTTGATTACCACTATATATAATAATTCATTTGAGCCACCAAAAGCAAGCGTATTTCCCGCACAAACAAGAAATACTTCAACTTGTCTTCGAAACTTAACACCAGTCCCTTTAATCCTTATTTTCAGCCTGTTTTGCTTCTTCTTGTTTTATTGCATCATAAACCGGCAACTTCTTGAAATATCCTGGTTTTGTCGTTTGCCGAGAACGCGCAATTCCCATGTCATACTCCGCCAAATCATCTGTGATTGTTGAACCGGCAGCCACATACGAATAGTCAGCCATTTTAACTGGGGCAATAATATTTGAATTGCTCCCGATAAATGCATGGTCACCAATAACCGAGGTGTGTTTATTAATGCCATCATAATTCACAAAGACCACGCCACAACCAATATTGATGTCAGTTCCCAAAACGGCGTTTCCGACATAAGTCAAATGACCCACTTTAGTCCGAGCACCCAGTTTGGCTTTTTTAATTTCGCAGAAGTTTCCAATGTGCACACCTTCACCAATTTCAGCTTCCGGACGCAAATGACTGTTAGGTCCAATATCGCTGTCATCATGCATAATAGATTCTTCGATTGTAGAAGAAGTGACATGTACACGATCACCAATCTTAGAAGATACAATCTTGGAATTTGCACCAATGACACAGTCAGAACCAATGACCGTTTTTCCAGATATCGAAACGCCTGGTTCTACAATCGTATCGGATCCAATTTTGACATCCACATCAATGTAAGTATTGTCAGGATCAATTAACGTGACCCCATTAGCCATATGCTGATCATTAATGCGTTCTTGCATGATTTTAGTGGCATTTGCCAAGGCCTTACGATCATTCACACCCATGGATTCGGAAAAGTCTTTCATCTCATAAGCGGCCACAATTTCGCCTTGGGACTTCATAATTTCAATAACGTCTGGCAAATAGTATTCACTTTGTGCGTTATTATTTTTCACTTGATGTAACGCAGCAAACAACTTTTTGTTGTCAAAACAGTAAACACCAGTATTGATTTCGTGAATTGCAGCTTCTTCCCGAGTGGCATCTTTTTCTTCCACAATTTTAGAAACAACCCCCACATTGTTGCGCACAATTCGACCATAAGAAAATGGATTGTCAGCATCAGCGGTCAAAATGGTCGCTGCAGCCCCTTTTTCTTTATGATATTCAAACAAATCTTCAAAAGTGCTAGCACGAAAAAGTGGCGTGTCACCACTGACAACCATGGTCATCCCATCTTTATCGCCCAAAATAGATTCCGCCTGCAAAACAGCATGACCAGTTCCTAATTGTTGTTCTTGATAGGCATATTCAGTTCGTTTGCCAAGTTCATCTTCGACCCGTTCAGCACCGTGACCAACCACTGTGACGACCTGATCCATGTTTGTCTTTTCAACTTGGGTCAACACGTGATCTACCATTGATTTCCCACAAACGCGATGTAAAACCTTGTATAACTTCGACTTCATCCGGGTTCCTTGACCGGCTGCTAGAATAACTGTGTATTTACCACTCATTTGAATTTCTCCTTGCTTTTTTAATAAAAATTCTTTTGATTTAATCAAAAACTTTTGCTAAATAATTACCGGGTTGAATTTGAATTTCGGCGCGACTCGCATCCACATTCAACAATGAAGTGACGTCATCGATCATCCGTTGTCCATTGAAATTACCTTGGGCAAAAACGGTTGTGCCAATTAACTCAGCTTCAAATTCAGTGATCAGCGCCTGCATCCCTTTGAGCGTGCCGCCACCTTTCATATAATCATCCACAACTAAAACTCGTGTTCCGGCTTTCAAACTCCGTTTAGAGAGTTCCATTTTCTTAATCTGAGCTGAAGATCCGGAAACATAGTTCACACTGATTGTGGAACCCTCTGTAATTTTAGAATCATGGCGTACAATAATAAAGGGCACACCTAAATAATCCGCGACACTCTGGGCAATTGGAATTCCTTTCGTTTCTACGGTCATAATGGCATCCACTTTTTTCTGTGCGTATTCATTTGCGATTAACCGACCAACTTTTTTCAAAACCACTGGATCGCTTAATAAGTCAGACATATACAAATAGCCACCTGGTAAAATCCGATCAGCTGTAGAAAGCTGTTGAATTAAATCATCAATGATCGTTTTTGCTTCATTTTTTTGAATTGTTGGAATAAACAAAGCCCCGCCTGCCGCACCGGGGATTGTTTCTAAAATTCCAGTTCCCCGATTTGAAAAGGTCCGTTTAATAATTGCCATGTCTTCGCTAATAGAAGATTTAGCAGAATCGTAACGTTCGGCAAAAAACCGAAGTGTTACTAACGTGTGGGGCCGCTCTAAAAAGTATCTAGTCATATCAATCAAACGATCACTTCTTCGGACACTCACCGCTATCAACTCCATTCTATTTATTAAGTTACTTTACCTTCGATCATAGCATAAAAGTTCGTGTTTTGCTCAAAAAACGGAAAAGGTTTATCATCTTTTTGATTTCTTTCTCTAGAGTAATCGCATCGTGTTCATATTTTTCGTAAAGTATCACTCAACTAAAAAATTGATCGTAGCGAGTCATGAAAATGGACTCAGTAGTGAAATTACTGTTGGTGCTTTAGCACTTACAGTAAGGTCAATATTCAAGCCAACAGTTGGCTTGAATTTGTGCCCACTACGCTCCAGTCCATTTTTTTTAGACTCGCTACGATCAATTTTTAATTTTATTTATCCATTTTTAATTCGATTCCAAGTCAAAGCACCAAAGTAGATCACACACTCGATCATCGCGATGAAGAAACTGACTGGCCAATTGGTAACATAGCCTAAATACAAGCCTAGCCAAACGCCTAACAACGCAGCCCCAATTGAAAACACCATCATGCCACTCACTGTCCTCGTGAAATACTTTGCACTCGAAGCCGGTAACGTTAAAAGCACGAAAATCAGTAGTGAACCCACAATCTGTGCGGCAACACTCACACTCAACGCTAAAATTACCAAAAAGATAATTGAGATTGCCTGCGTATTCACTCCTTTAACTTGAGCACCCACGTGATCAAATGAATCAAACCGCAAGTCTCGATACACGATAAATATAATCACCAGTACGGCAATCGACAACCACAAAATCTGGTCCACTTCCGATTGACTAATCCCAATCATGCTTCCAAACAGAATACTGGTTGCATCGCTGGCATTTTTATTTGCCAAAGACAAGAATAAAATTCCCGATCCTAAGAAAAGACTAGATATCGCACTAATCGAGGCCTCACGCCGAGAAGACTTGGAACTCATTTGGCCAATCAAGACGGAACTCACAATTGTAAAAAGTAACATACCATTTAATGGTGGCCAACTCATAAAGATTCCAAATGAAGCACCTGAAAAACCAATTTCTGACAACATGTGACTCAGAAACGACATATTTCGGCCGATAACATACACGCCAATGATACCGCTGATCACGGCAATCATGGTTCCTGCTATGTAGGCATGGCGCATAAATGCAAAACTAAGCATGTTCAGCCTCCTCTAAATCAGATTCTTTGAACTCACTAATTGGGCCACTCAGATAACTACCATGACGCATCAACAAGTAGTCATGGGCGTATTTCTGTGCTAGCTCAATATCATGGGTGATAAACAACACCGTCACACCTTGTTGCTCGTTAAATTCTTTCACCAAATCCAAAAGTTCAAACTTACGGACATTGTCCAAACTAGCTGTGGACTCATCCAAGATAAGGAGATCCGGATTGTTAATCAAGGCTTGTGCCAAATACGCTTTCTGTTTTTCCCCACCTGAAGCCTCACCAAGAGGTGTATTTTGAATGGATTCCAAATTAGTTTGTTCAATGATTTTATCTAATTTTTGCCGTTCTTTTTTGGACAACCACGGCATATGACTATCATGCAAATTCAGGCCAATAAAATCCCGAATAGATAATGGATACTCCTCATCAATATTTCGAAACTGAGGGACATAACCAATTTTCATCCGTTTGAATACGGGACGATACTCGATTTTGCCATGTTGTGGTGTCAGTTCATGCAAAATCACCCGCACAAGTGTGGTTTTGCCCACTCCATTTTGACCAACAACACTCAAAAAATCTCCTTGATTCAATTGAGCAGAAAGATCATTCAAAACTAAGTGATCTGGAAACGACACAGTTAAGTTTTTGATATTTAAAACGGGCTCACTCATTGCAATCTTTCCTTCTTTTGGATTTTGGCCACTTGGTCATATTGCTCAGTCATCCAGTCAAGATATGTTTTGCCAGATGGCTGAGTTTCGGTAATGTTTAAAACCGGGACATGATGCTTATACGCCAGTTTGACCATGTTTTTCACAATTGGATCTGATGCTTGCGGATTATTAACGAAAAACGCAATCTTATGTTTCTTAATATCGTTTTGCATCTGGCGGATATCCTGTGTAGTTGGATCAGAACCATTTTCAACCGCCAACGCAAAATGAGAATTATTAACTTTATAGCCCAGTTTTGCCAACGCATAGTCGAAAACTGGTTCACTCACATCGACTCGACTCTTCAATCGATTCTTCTTAAGCTGGGCAATTTGTTTGTCAATTCTATTAAGTGACTTAATGTAACGAGCGGCATTTTTTTCGAATTGTTTGCGATGTTTCGGATCTTTTTTCGCAAAAACTTTAGCTAATTTTTGGGCTAACTTAGGCATGGTTTGATGGTTATACCACACATGCGGATTATCTGTTAACTTCTTTCCCATCACAGTTCCACCAACATTAATTTTAGTAGCTCCCGATTCGGAATCCGATTCAATCAACCGTTGCATCCAACTGTCATAGCCCAAACCGTTATAGACAATGACGTCGGCTTTAGCCACTGATTTAGCCGTATTCGTAGTCGGCTCGAAATCATGCGGATCCACATTAGGTCCATTGATAATTTCGTCCACAGTCCCGTATTTGCCCACAACCGCCTTAGCCGTCTCACCATAAAAATTCAGGGAAGTCACAATATGAAGTTTATTCGATTTGTTTTTACTTGGCGCGCAGCCCCCCAGAACTAGTAAACACATTCCAGTGAGAACTGCTAGCACGTATAGCCACTTATGTTTCAATATAAATTCCCCGTTTTTTAAAAAGTAATCATTACTATTTAGCAACTTTTTATATTATAGCAAACGTACCCGGTTTTAAGCAAGCTTGCTGAATAATCTTTATTCTTTTGAAAGTTAACTTAAGACAGTTTGAAAACTGCTAAAATTTCATTTTTAGTTTTAGCCGTAGATCTGTCTATACCACTGCCAAATATGCTAAAATTAAGGTATTAATTAACCACGGAGGTTACGATGAAATCACAATTTGTGCTTGATAATTCTTCAAAGGCTGCCTTGTATAATCTGTATCTTTACGCATTCAATAAACCTGATAGTGACTTTCGCAAAAAATTCTGGTCCACACGGTTTGACCACGGAATTCCGTATGGGATATTCGAAGATGATGAACTGGTTAGTGGCCTCTTCAGCATGCCGTTTAAAGTGAATTTTCACGGTAATCCCCTTCTCATGAATGGGATTACCGATGTGATGAGTGTCCCTGAATATTCCGGTAAAGGGGCTGCCGGGACTTTAATGAAAGCCGCCCTTCATGATATGTATAAAAATAATGTGGTCCTTTCCTACTTAGCACCTTTCTCGTTTGCTTACTATCGTAAGTTTGGCTACGAACAAGTTTTTGATCATCAATTATATCGGCTTTCTGGTGACAAACTTCCCAGGGTAAAACCCAGCCCAGTTGGTCATGTGCGCCGGACTAGTTTAAAGAATGCAATTTCTGTCATTAAAGGAGCTTATCTTGAGTCACCCCTCAGCCAGAACGGGGGTCTCATTCGTGCTGACTGGTGGTGGCAATATTTAACCGAAAAGCATCCCGAATGGCAAGTCGCATACTATCAAGATGCCCAGCAAGCTGTTACTGGCTATCTCATTTATACCCGTTCGGCAGATGAGTTCCACGTACAGGAATTTGTGCATCTTACCCCCGCTAGTTATCAGTCACTACTGAGCTTTGTATTCAAACATGGGGCTGGCTATCAAACATACACATTTGAAAATGCTAATCCAAATTACCAAGGCGACTTACTAGCTGATCCGTATGCTTTAGAAGTTAAAACGCATCCGTACATGATGGGCCGCATTGTTAACTTACAGGCATTCTTGGCGGTATATCCGTTTGAAAAATCCGATTTTAAACCCTTGAGTTTTAACATTGAAGATGAAGTGATCCAGCAAAACCAAGGGAGCTGGACCATCTCGGCTACTGATGGCAAAACGGGAATTGAGCATGATTCTGAGAAAAAAGCTGATGTGCCAACAGTGACAATTCAACAATTTACCAAGGCTACTTTTGGTTATCGCACCTTAAGCTCTCAACAAGCCTTTGGTCAATTTGAAGCTAGTCCACAGGTACTTGCTAAATTAGATC
This sequence comes from Pediococcus sp., assembly GCF_003533255.1. NCBI lineage: Bacteria > Bacillati > Bacillota > Bacilli > Lactobacillales > Lactobacillaceae > Pediococcus > Pediococcus sp. The sequence continues at coordinate 146 of NZ_DOEM01000016.1, read as the reverse complement.
AATTATTTGTCACCCCAAAGCCTGTTTTGGCAGATTATTTCTAAAAAGAGTGGGAAAAAGGTGTTGTGACTTCTCCCTCGATTTCGACTATTAAAGTTCAGAAACAGAAAGAGACTGGGATTTTTGCACTAGGCCCTGTCAAGTTG
>NZ_DOEM01000019.1:0-33955 GCF_003533255.1 Pediococcus sp. | reverse complement strand
TCAACTTGACAGGGCCTAGTGCATAAAAGCCGTCTTTTAGTACTTAGATTTTCTGGCGATGACGGATCAAGTAAACCGTCGCAGCCAGAATCAAAACTACTGCTCCAACGATCACTGATATTCGCGTATCTGGATTGATAAACATGAACACCACAATAACCAACAACATTATGAATGCAAAATAATTGGCAAACGGATAAAGCGGAAGTTTAAAGGGGTGCGTCTCCATAAGTTTCGCATTGCCCTTGCGGAAGCGTAGTTCGGCCAACAGAATCACAAACCATGGTACCATTCCCGGCAGCACTGAAGAACTGAACACCACAACAAATAAATTTGAAGTAGATTTACTGTAGATTGAAGCCACTGTATCAACGATAAAGCCAAGTAAAATTCCACCCGAGATTCCTAAAATGGCTGCATCAGGTACAACTCGTTTAGACAACCGACCTAGGATCTTGGGTGCATCCCCTTCATGAGCTAGTTTAAACAGCATCCGACTCGAAGAATAAATCCCTGAATTGGCACCCGAGAGTGCCGCTGTCAAAACCACAAAGTTGATCACAGAAGCCGCCGTTGTAATACCAACCTTGGCGAAGGTCGACACGAATGGCGAACCAATCGAACTCAGTTGATTCCATGGGTAGATCGTTACAATTACAAAAATTGCCCCAACATAGAAGATTAAAATTCGGAGCAGCACAGATTTCACAGATTTCACAATCGCTTTTTGAGGATTTGCCACTTCACCAGCTGAAATTCCAAGTAGTTCAATTCCTTGATAAGAACCCACAATAATCGACATGGAGAAGAAAAATCCACGAAAACCACCGGTAAAGAACCCGCCGTGGCTCCAAAGGTTACTCAACCCCACTGGGTGACCACCGTTTCCCCAGCCAAGAAAGATAATGGCAAATCCCAATATAATCATCATAATAATTGTCACAACTTTAATCATGGCAAACCAAAATTCCAGTGACCCATAGGCCTTTGCGCTAGTGAGATTGGCTGCAACTAGGAATAAAATCACAATAATTCCTGCAATAAATGAATTAGTGTGCGGCCACCAATATTTTAAGTACTCGGTTGCGGCGACAACCTCAGACATCCCAACCACAATATATTCAAAAACGTTTGCCCATTTTGCCATATAACCGGCAAGTGGATGGACATACTCAGTTGCATAATCGGCAAAGGAGCCGGTCCCTGGATTGACATAAACCATTTCCCCAAGGGCGCGCATGACAATGTAGAGAATGAGCCCTACAAACATATAGGCAAAAATGACAGAAGGACCCGTCCATTTAATTGTAGAGGTTGCCCCCATAAAGAGGCCCACTCCAATTGCACCACCCAGAGAAATCATTTCCATTTGATTTGCGGTCATTGAACGTCGCAATGTTGGCGCCTTTTCTACTTTTTGTTTCATTTTTCCTCCAGATATGTTGTTATTTGCTTTTTATGTAATTAGGCGCTGTGCAAATTAGTTTTTCCTTGTTTATAATTTACCGCAACTAGACAAATAATACATTAACAAAATTATCAATGGTTAAGTCCGTAAAATTAGCTGAATTGCGATAAACCTTTATAATTGTAATAATTATACCATTTTCAATCTTACTAATTTCGGAGTTAAATAAACAACATGATAACCTATGAAAGGGTCCGCTTAGCCAGGAACTAAGTTGCTTTACAACCTAGTTTCACTTTGCTACACTATATCTATGTAGTAAAGCAACCTATATGGAAGTGAAAAAATGAAGCAAACACAATTAATTAAAGGTGTGTTAGAAGGCTGTGTTTTAGCAATTGTTGCTCAAGATGAAGTTTATGGTTACGAATTAATTCAATCTTTACATCAACACGGCTTTACAACAATTGCTGGTGGTACTCTTTATCCTTTATTGATAAAACTCGAAAAAAACGGTGCCTTAATCAGCAAAGTGAAACCCTCAAAGGATGGGCCTGATCGTAAATACTATTCAATTACACCTCAAGGACTACAAGAATTTCGAGAATTTAATCAGCAGTGGTTTCAATTAAAAAATCATGTCGACAAAATTTTAAAAGAGATGGATGATGAATAATGAAAAAAGCAAATCAGTACCAGCAGGAGATTAATCAGCTAAAAACACAGCTTAACTCATTTGATTCAAGATATTTTGAAAAGTTACAAACCTATATTTTGAGTCAAAACATCTTTTACAATGACGAAACAATTAACTTACAGTTATTAAGCATGTTACAGGATCTAATTGATGCTGAAAAAGATAATTCAGATGCGACTGAATTGTTTGGTAACGATCCTCAAAGTATGGCAAATGAAATCTTAGCACAGTTGCCTAAGCCAAAATTACGTGATCAATTGTCAATGAGTACTCTAGTCATTGCCATTAGTTGGTTTTTTCTTTTGTTAAGTAGCACTAGTACTACGTCAGGAATTATCATAAACCTATGGGCATTCATTCTGGCTCCATTTCTTGAACTTATTACAATCAGTTTAATTCTCAAAATATTGCATAAGTCAGTTTATTCAAAATCTGCTAGTTTTTTTCCAATCCGTTCTTCCTAAAATATCGATAGCTATCCTCTTCTTATTATGTGTTGGCTTGATTCTGTTAGTGAATAACTTATTAATTATTGGTCCCACTATCACGCTACCAACTCCATGGAACTTTTTTTTACAGGGATTCATTTTGATAGCAACGCTTAGTTACTTCTTTTATACATTAACAAAACAGAAACACAAAAAATAAACTTAATAAAAAAACCGAAATCATTTTCTGCCTTGAAGTGAACGCCATATAAGTTAGTCAATTATTTTTATAAAAAATAGGCATCCACCCCCTGAGGGAGAATGCCTATTAAACGACTAAATTAGTCTAATTTTTGTTTGTTTTGAACTTCAAGTTTGTCGTTGAAGTCGTAAACAACTGGTTCGCCAGTTGCCATTTCAAGATTCATAATATCTTCGTCTGAAATGTTTTCGATATACTTACTTAAAGCACGCAATGAGTTACCATGTGCAGCAATGATAACGTTCTTGCCATCTAATAACTTAGGAGCAATTTCGTCTTCCCAGAAAGGAATAACACGTTCCAAAGTAACTTTAAGATTTTCACCACCAGGAATCATGCGTGGATCCAAGTTAGCGTAACGACGGTCTTTTGCTGCTGAACCTTCAGCGTCTGCATCCAACAATGGAGGCAATACGTCGTATGAACGACGCCAGATATGAACCTGTTCGTCGCCCCATTTTTCAGCTGCTTTAGCCTTGTTTTGGCCTTGTAAAGCACCGTAATGACGTTCGTTTAAGCGCCAGCTCTTAACTTCTGGAATCCAAAGTTGGTCGGATTCTTCCAAAGCATAGTGCAAAGTCTTGATTGCACGAGTTAATACTGAAGTGAAAGCATAGTCGAATTCAATGCCTTGTGCTTTGATTAACTTACCAGCGTTCTTTGCTTGTTCAACACCCTTTTCGCTTAAGTCAACATCGACCCAGCCAGTAAATTGGTTAGACAAGTTCCATTCACTTTGACCATGACGGATTAATACTAATTTTGCCATAATGTGAGAAAACCTCTTTCTTTTTTAAGTTTACAATAGCCATTGTACACTAAAACAGAATAATTTGCAGTCTCAATTCAAACGTTTGAAAATATTAAACCTTTTGACGAGTTTACTGGGCAGCTTCACTAACTGAAATGCCCTTTTGGGCCGCTTCTTTAATGATATTTCGAATATCCTGATCACTGAATTGGTTTGACTTCGTGCCAAGTTCTTGACGAGCCGCATTAATTTGCGCCTGTGTAATCACTTTGCCGTTTAATTCTGTATCTTTTTTGGTAACCGTATATTCGTTACTGCCAGAATAGTTATCAGCAGCCTGTTTTTCCGAAGAACTCAGATTAGGTGCTGGTAACGAGGAAACACCGTTGCTATTACTAGAACCAGATGTAGCTCCCGTCGTAGTGTTATCTGCTGAACTGTTATTACTGGAAGGACTTTGTGCCGAACTTGAAGTTGATCCTGGCATTACAGCCTGCGACAAGCCAGTCTTATTGCTCTTTTGAATCTGCTTAGCCGTCTTCCACAGCGACGTATAGTAACCCTTCTTAAATTCTTTTGTGTTAAACAAGCTATCTAACTGCACATTCGACAAACTGAACTCTTGGGCCTCGTTCAACTCACGCGCATATTTTATAACTTTATTGTATTTAGTAATGTTCTTTTGAACCTTACCGATTTCAGTAATTTTTTCATGAGCACGCAAGTTCAGGACTTTTGACCCATGATGAATTTTATAAACTTGTGCAAATGTTTTTTTGGATGTTGAGAAACGATGATTTTCTAATTGCGACATTGCCGTGACAAATACCTTAGTTTGTCGCAATCGATGTGTCGCTACTGAATCATTATTTCTCCGCGTCAAAGCTGCCTGAAAATACGTTTCAGCTGCTGAATAGTTTTCGTCATTAATTGCAGCCGCTGCGTTTTCCATATCTACGTGGTACTGTTTTTCAATTGATTGGTGTCGTGAGAAAGCATAGCCCCCCACCATTAAAATCACAATAAATGTGACGATTACCCATGTCCATTTTCTCAAACGAGCCGCCCCCAATTCTACTGATCCCTACAAAGCCAATATATAAAATAATTATAGCATGTTATCTACTTTAAAATTGATTTTCCGTTTGACATTATTCTTAAAATTCGAAAAATCAATCTAGGGAGCGTATAATAATCTTATTTAATCTTGTTATTCATGAGAGAAAGGATTCTAATCGATGTTAGAGAAAAAATTTTACAAAACGTTTTTTAAGCACTCCTTCAATATTCCCCTCAAAGTAAACTACTGGGATGGCAGTTCTGAGGTATACGGTGATGGCACACCAGAAGTCACCATTACTTTGAACGAAGCTGTACCTGTTAAGCAAATCATCAACAATGCCTCTATTGCACTTGGTGAGGCTTATATGGATGGCAAAATTGAAATTGACGGTAGTATTCAGGCTTTATTGATGTCTGCATACGAAACAGCTGGCAGTTTCTTCCACAATAAAAAGTTTATCCATTTTCTTCCTAAACAAAAGCATGACGAAAAGGAAAGCAAATCGGACGTTCAAGATCATTATGATATTGGAAATGATTTTTATAAGCTATGGTTAGATCCAACAATGACTTATTCTTGTGCCTATTTCGAGAAAGATACGGACGATCTTGAAACAGCGCAAGTTAACAAAGTTCACCATATTTTGAATAAGTTGAATCCACAACCTCGTCGTACTTTATTGGACATTGGTTGTGGCTGGGGAACTTTGATGCTAACTGCTGCAAAGGAATATGACTTGCGGGTTGTTGGTGTAACTCTTTCTCAGGAACAATTTAATTTAGTTAACCAGCGTATTAAGGATGAAGGATTGGAAAACGTGGCTGAGGTCCGTTTACAAGACTATCGTGAAATTAAAGATGAGCAGTTTGACTACATCACCAGTGTTGGCATGTTTGAGCATGTTGGTAAAGAAAACCTACAGACTTACTTCAAGTGTGTTTCTGATTACTTGAAAAAAGATGGCGTCGCTTTGATTCACGGAATCACGCGCCAGCAGGGTGGTGCGAACAATGGTTGGTTGAACAAATGGATTTTCCCAGGTGGCTATGTGCCAGGTTTGGAAGAAAACATTCACCATATTATTGAAAATGACATGCAAATTGATGATATGGAGCCATTGCGTCGTCATTATCAAAAGACAACAGAAATTTGGGATAAGAATTTCAACGAACATCGTGATGAAATTGTAAAGATGTTTGACGAACGGTTTGTGAGAATGTGGGATTTGTACTTACAAGCTTGTTCGGCATCATTCGAATCAGGTAACATTGATGTGATCCAGTATTTGTTAACAAAGGGTGCAGGAGCAAGCAGCAATGTGTTGCCAATGACAAGAGCGTATATGTATAAGTAGTGAGCGGAACAAAACGGTAAAGGACTGAGAATAAGGGCGACGGAGACGGGATCGTAATCCCGTGGGAGTCAGACTTATTCTCAGTCCTTTGTTTTATAGTGAGCGAATGAAGACGTTTAGCCCAAACAAGATAACCACGACGGATAGAGGATCGCAATCCTCTGGGAGTCGTGGTTATCTTGTTTGGGCTGTCTTCAGGAGCTGTCCTAATAGTGAGCGGAACAAGTCGGTAGCTTTTAGAAGATAAGTGAGATGGAGGCGGGATCGCAATCCCGTTGGAATCTTGCTTATCTTCTAAAGGCTGACTTGTGAACCTGTCATAGTTATAGTGAGCGAAACAAAATGGAACAAAACAAAAAGAACCAGCTTAACTCAAGAGAGATTATTACAACAACCCCTTGCACTAGTCTGATTCTTTTTTAGATTTAAATTAACATGGATAATAACATCACGGCAATTAAGCCAAAAACTACCGAAATAGCCATCGATCGCGTCCAGTAAGAAATAATAATGACAATAATCGAAGCCAGAATCAAGTCTAAGTTCCCAGAAGAAATGAAATGATAGGATCCCGAAATAAAAATATCTTTCACAACAATTGCCGTAAACAAAGAGACCGGAACGTATTTCATCCAGTCATTAAACCAGTCTGGTATTTTTCGATTTGAAAAGAATAAAATCGGTATATATCGAGGACCAAACGCCACAAAAAAACCTAAAATAACGATTAGCAAGTGGTCAGTTACACTATAATGCATATTACAATCTCCCGAAATTCGTCTGAATTAGATTTCGATATCTTCCTTATCGACTTCTGGTTGCCCTGATGGATCATGAATTTTATACAACAAATGACTATTAGGCCAACGTTTAGATACATATCCTTCAATCATAAACCCTAAGAATGATGCCACTAAAGTAGAAATAACCAAACCGAGAGTACTCTTTGTCAACAACATAAAAAAGGCTGCCAAAACCCCAGCAACAACTGAGATCAATAAAATCAAGCGGGTTTTAATTTGCATCACAATCATATACAAGAACAACGCTGTCAATGCAAAATTAACAACCGTCAAATTAATCTGAACAGCACTCCCAATTAAACTGCCAATGATATTAGACACGGTCCATACTAACAAAGACCAATGTTCTACCTGAAGGGCATCTTTTGGTGTCCAGTTACGATCAGTCACAAACTTTAAATAATTAATGGCATAGTTTTCATCATTCATTGAAACAGCAAATAAAAATAAAAAGCGATGATTTTGACCTTTTAAATAACTAGCTAAACTAGATCCCAGCAACGCATAACGTAATTCCAGGAAAAAAAGCATCAAAATAATTGTCAGAATTGGAGCTGTTGTTGTAAGCATTTGGGCGATCATAAACTGCGCACCACCCGAGAATACAAAAATAGAAACCAGCCCAGTTAAAATCGTATTAAATCCAGCCGCATGTAAGAGGATCCCACAGGCCAGTCCAATTGGTGTGTAACTAAGGCACAACGGCCAAGCCTCTTTGAGAGTTACCCGCCATTGTGGTCCATTTTCAAGTTGTTTCACAATTCTTTCCTCCAACGGATCTTTAAAGTTGGATCATCAATACTGAAATTCATAGAAAACACTGCGAAATCATTTTAACATTTTCAAAGTATATTGAATAGTGCCTTTTTAAGACTTTCAGGCTAAATCGAAAGCTATTAAATGAAACTAGTTTGAAACTAGCTGAATGCTTTTTCCGAGAATTTTCAAATCCATTAAACGGCCATCCAACTCTGCAACCTTTGGCAAAGTTCCCCAGGTTTCATAACCCAGTTTTTCAAACAGCCCTAAACTTGGTAAATTTGCCCCAAATATTAAACAAACAATGTTCTTAATTCCCAGTTTTGGAGCAGCAAGTTCAGCATATTTCACCATTTTGGTTCCCAGACCTAAATGCTGAAATTGACGGTCGATATAAATGCTAATTTCTGACGTAATATGGTATGCAGCCCGCGGGTGATAGGGTGACAAGCTTACCCACCCCGCACGCTTGCCATTTAGCCAAACTACCCAAATGGGATGTTCAGTTGATTTATGGGCTTCAAGCCACGGCAAGCGTTGTTCGACCGTCACTGGTACGAGGGATGCTGTCACTACATGACTCGGAATAGTTTGATTGTAAATAGCCACGATAAAAGGTAAATCTGCTTTTGTCGCCACTTTAAATTGAATTTCATTCATTAGCTAGACCTTCTTAAAAGACACTGACGATAGATCGCCAGAAACGAACTAACACATTGGCTTTTTCAACAGATTTTTTGGTAGTCAACTGTAACTCAGCATCGGAGCTTTGGAGATAGTTCACTTTTTGATTAGCTACCTTGACAGTTGCCTTACCAACTTTTTGTCCTTTTTTCACTGGCGCAGATAGTCCTGCTTTGCTTTCAGCTTGTTTGCTACGAAAACTAATCGTTTTAGTTGATTGGTTTTTAGCAATCCAAACAGTTGTCGGTTGTTGTAATCCAGCCTTGACGGTGGTCGTTTTGCCTTCCGGGACTTTAAAAGTCGATGCTTGCTTTAAGGCCGTCCCTTTTTTATAACTGACCGGTTTGAAGTTGTTATAGACATCTTTCATAATCGTTTGGGTGTCTGTAAAACGAGCATTTCCTTCGTTTTTCGAGCTTGATCCCATGACAACTGTAATAATCCGATGCCCATTCTTTTTGACGGTCCCGGTAAAACAGGCCATCGCTTTAGTTGAAGTTCCCGATTTAAGCCCATCCACATTATATCCTTTTAGATAATCCGCCATATGCGGTAATAAGTAGTTATGGGTGGTCATCTTCACTGCATCAGTGGTTCCCTTGGCAAACCAAGCACTTGTTTGTTTCGTGGTTTTAAGAACTTCTGGGTAATCCTTTAACAAATTTGATGCCACAATCGCCACATCTTTTGCCGACATTTCATTTTCATCGTTTTTAGCTGTATTTGGATACGCTTCTTTACCAACTTCACTTTCTGTCAGCCCAGATGCATTATAAAGTTTAGCGTCTGTGATTCCCCATTTTTTGGCTTGTGCCCGCATCTCATTAACGAATGCTTTTGACGATCCGGCTTGGGCAATCCCCAGCGCCATTACGGCCGCATTCGCTGAATAAATTAATGACGCTTTGTAAAGATCGCGCACGGTGTAAGTACGGGATGTACTCAATGGGACATTAGTCAGTTCAGTATCTTTACTAATTTTTTCAATATTGGCATTAATATGAACCCGTTGATTCCACTTTAATTTACCTTCATGAATACTTTTTAAGACAAGATAAATTGACAGCATTTTTGACATTGACGCAATCGGAAGGGCCTTTGAGCTATTTTTAGCATACAAAATCTGTCCTGTTTTGGCATCAACTGCTATTCCTGACTTGGCTGAAACTGAAACAGTGGCCGCTTGGGCCTGTATTGGTGCCATTGCTAATGTACTCAGCATTAAAATTGTACTGAAAATAATTGCTAGTTTTTGTTGCCATTTTTTTAACATTAATTTGCCACCTTTTATAACAAGAATATAACAAAATACGCACTTTGCGTAAACCTTTTTTATTTTTCACAAAAAAAGCGAAAATCCAATCGCAAACCAGCTAGCCAAAGCAAAAATATAATTTGTTTGGAGACCAATTTTACGCGAATGGTTTTCGTTTTTCCTGAATTATAGAAACTTATTAATTTGCATCCTTAGTACTTTTTTGTGTCACCGGCAATTCCACCTTAAAACTAGTTAATTTCTCACTAGATGTCACACTAATCTTTCCGTGATGCAATTCCACAATGCTCTGCGCAATTGCCAGGCCCAATCCGGTACCGCCCGTTGCCTTTGATCGTGACGACTCCACTCTGTAAAAACGCTCAAATAAGTGCTTTAGCGATTTTTCTGGAATCTGTTCGCCATCATTGGACACCTTAAAGATAATTTGATCGCCTTTTTGTGTGGCTTCCAAATTGATATGTTTACCACCCTTAGCGTACTTCAAAGCATTCGAAATTAAATTGTTAAACAATCTCCCTAGCTTTTCTGAATCGCCTTCAATTTTAATGTTTTTGGGTGTGGCTTTGGCATCAATTTCCATACCCTTTTTTTCAGCTTCCAATTCAAAACTAGCAGCTAACTGCTCCAACATCGGTTCAACTGAAATTTGGTTAAATGTCATTTTAGTCGAAGCTTGACGCACTTTGGTATATTCAAAAAGATCTTCAACCAAAGATTTCATCTGCTCAGCCTTTAAGAATGCTGTATGGGTGTACTTCAACACGTCATCTTCATTCTTGTACTGTTGGTTTTCGATCAATCCCAAATAGCCAATAATAGAGGTTAGTGGCGTCCTTAAATCATGGCTCACATTTGTGATTAACTCATCTTTTGACTGCTCAATTTTTCGTTCTTCATTCATCGATTCAATGACCGAATCCACTAAGACATTTACACTATCAACAACGCGTTGATGATCACCTTTCAGTGTAAAAGGAATGCGATGATCAAAGTGACCATCGGCAATATAGTGTAATTCACCAATAATATGGCGCAACTGCATCTGTTTATATCGCCGCATTAAACGCCAATAGACGACCCAAACGTCTACAATGGCCATGAAGAAAATAAAGAAGTTTTGATAACTCCAAACCCGATAATTATTGGGACCTATCGTAATTGACTCCTTGATTTGAAAAATACCACTTTCCAATCCAGGATTACTTCGAATAATTTCAGTGGCCAAAACCAAGATGGATAGATTTAAAAGGAGTAACAAAATAACGGTAACAATTCCTTCACCTAATAATTCACTTTTTTCTCGTGCAGTTAATTTCAAAACTTTTCCTCGTTTCGATTCCCATTCTCACTACATCGCTAAAGCGACTAAATCGAAATGACCTCACAAATTCACTCTAGTGAGACTCAATTTTATATCCGACGCCCCAAACAGTTTCGATAACCTTTTCGCCACCAGTTGCTTCTTCAATTTTGTCACGTAAATGGCTCACGTGAACCATAACGGTTTTTGCAGAAATGATGCTTTCTTGCTGCCAAACCCGCTCAAAAATATCATCTGCTGAAAAGACACGATTAGGATGACTTGCCAAAAGGTATAAAATACCAAACTCCAGTGCAGTTAACTGGACTGATTTACCCGTTAAAGTCTTCACTTCATGAGAATCACTATTTATTGTTAACGGGCCAATGTCCAAAACTTCCGGTTCATCTTGTTTCAAATCATTTTGGCTACGACGCAAGAGCGATTTAACCCGCGCCATAACCTCCAATGGATTAAATGGTTTTGTAACATAATCATCCGCACCGGTCAGCAATCCTTTGATTTTATCCATATCTTCTGTTTTGGCAGACAAAATCAGAATGGGTAATTGAGAATCACGCCGAACTTCACGGACAACCTCAATTCCACTCATTTCAGGCATCATAACATCCAAAATCATTAGTCCAATTTCTGGATCTGTATGCAGCTTTGTAAGTGCTTCTTTTCCATTAAATGCAGAAACTGGCTCATAACCTTCATTTTTAATATAAATATCGAGGAGTTCAACAATTTCTTTATCATCATCAACGACCAAAATTTTCATTATGCGAAATCTCCTTAAAATGCAATTTCCTTTAGTGTAGCAAAAAATAGATCAACAAGAAATTATATAAGCCAAGGTTTTATGTAATGTTAAGAATAATCATTCAAATTTCAAAAAAATGAAATCAACTTAGGTTCTCAAACAACTTATGGTTGCATCGTTACCGTCATAATCGACACAACCCCCAGGGTCGCGATCACAACCACAATTAAGACTAGAAACCAGATCAAAACTATGAGATTAAAGAAACCATCTCGTTTAATAGCACGTACTAAATTGAAGCACACATACAGGGCAACCAATCCCATCACTATTATATATATTGTTAGCCAAGTCATTGTTTAGTGCTCCTTTACGCATTTTTGAATACTTTTTAATAAAATGTGAATTCAACGCTGTCATTTCTAGGAAAAGTATATCATATTCCCTATTTTGTTATAAATCTTAGCTGTTCAACCCAAATGGTGTATGCTACACTAATTTTCAAGGGGGAGTTATTTATGTTAAAAAGAGCTATGCTTGAGAGTGCATCATTTATTGGAATTATGTTGGCACTAGATGTTTTGGCCATTCCAATTGATCTATTAACACATCGACCAATCTTGAATGGGCTAATTACTAATTTTGTGTAATCCTCAAATCGGGCTACATTACTTGGATCTATCTTAGCTGTAGCGATTGGCTGTTGGCTAGTCCTGACACTCATAATTTGGTTTTTTCTTTCACTAAATCATAATTTAGCCAAACATGATTATAAAAAATGAAACTAAATTGAAGTTTATTAGGTTTATGTTTTACCTCCTAATAGGCTTCTTTTTCATTTTGGATAACAGTTTGTTTCTGCATTTTTGGGTTAGGATAGCTCCTGAAACAGCTACAAACAGATAACCACGTCTTACCGCGAGATAGTCATCCCGCGATCGACATTCTTATCTCTTTGTAGATTATCGTTTCAATCCGCTCACTACTTTAGGACAGTTGCTTGAAACAGCTACAAACAGATAACCACGTCTTACCGCGGGATAGTCATCCCGCTATCGACATTCTTATCTGTTTCTAGCTTATCGTTTCAATCCATTCACTACTTTAGGACAGCTTCAAAAAACAAAGGACTGAGAATAAGGGCGACGCAGATGGGATTACGATCCCGTCTGCGTCGCCCTTATTCTCAGTCCTTTACCGTTTTGTTCCGCTCACTACTTTTAGGACAGCTCGACAAGTCAAAGAGGCACAGATAAATATGACTCACAGCAGAATTACGATCCTGCCTCCGTCACACTTATCTGTGCCTCTTTACCGACTTGTCTCACTCACTACTTTTTAGGACAGCTTCATAAACCAGTCTCTGTTCTTTAAGCAAGGCTCACGACGGGACACAATCCCGCCTCCGCTCGCTTAAAGAACAGAGACTACCGGTTTATTTTGCTCACTACTTTTTATAATTCGGTGCCACCTTCGTCATCTGCACATCATGTGGATGCGATTCGATCAAGCCCGCATTTGTAATCTGGATAAATTGGGCATTCTCTGTCAAAGCCTCAATCGTTGGTGCACCAACATATCCCATGCCTGAACGCAAACCACCAACCATTTGGAAAATAATATTCTCAACCGATCCCTTATATTCCACACGCGCTTCAATACCTTCCGGAACGAGTTTGTTAGCTTCATTCACGCCGCCTTGGAAATAGCGATCCGCTGAGCCATTCGACATCGCACTCAAACTGCCCATTCCGCGGTAGCTCTTGTACTTTTTACCATTATATTCAATGACTTCACCCGGTGTTTCATCTGTACCAGATAACATGCTTCCCAGCATGACAGCATTCCCGCCAGCAGCTAACGCTTTTACAATATCGCCAGAATATTTAATTCCGCCATCAGCAATAATATGCTTACCATAAACACGGGCAACCGTTGCAGCATCATAAATCGCAGTAATTTGAGGAACTCCAACGCCTGCAACAACCCGAGTGGTACAAATTGAACCAGGACCAATTCCAACTTTAACAACATCAACCCCAGCATCGAAAAGGGCCTTTGTGCCTTCACCAGTTGCCACATTGCCAGCAATTAGCGTTGCATCTGGAAAATGTTCTCTGATTTCTGCAATTTTACGCAAAACACCAGCGGAATGACCATGAGCCGTATCAATAACAATAGCGTCGGCACCAGCTTGAAGTAAAGCATTAGCACGATCAAAAGTATCGCTCGTAACCCCAACCGCAGCCGCAACCAATGGCCGACCAGCCTCATCACTTGAAGCATGTAAATATTTCTTTTCATCAGCTTTTCCAGCTGCTTTAACTTCTAAAACTTGAGTTGCTTGATCTTCAATGGACATGTTCTTATGGATAACGCCCATTCCGCCTTGTCGTGACATAGCAATTGCCATCGCCGACTCGGTAACTGTGTCCATCCCTGCGCTAATAATGGGAACATTCAGCTTGATATTATCTGCTAATTGCACTGATAAGTCTGTTTCATTAGGTAAAACGTGGCTTTCTGCCGGTATCAGCAATACATCATCGAAAGTTAAACCTTTTTTCACAAATTTTGTATCCCAGTTAGACATAATTAAGATCTCGCTCCTATTCGTTTTTTATTGACTATTTTGCTTTCAGCAAAATCCTATACTCACTACGGATGTCCTTCCTCGCTAAGTGCTAAAGCACTAAGTCGGACAGGCTCCTATTCGTTTTTTATTGACTATTTTGCTTTCAGCAAAATCCTATACTCACTACGGATGTCCGCCATGTTTCTTGCGGTCTGTCTTTCGGCCACAAGAATGGACATCGCCCGAAACATCCAAGATAATTAGCGTATCTTGCTAATTATCATCCCTCCTGTGGAGTAGTTCCTCGCTAAGTGCTAAAGCACTAAGTCGGACAGGCTCCTATTCGTTTTTTATTGACTATTTTGCTTTCTACATAAATCCGCCAGTCACATGATAACGGCGTTTGAACCACATACGGACCACAAACAAGACTGCCGCAAGTACCAAATAGGCTTCAAATGGCAAAATTGGATTCAAACTTTGTGGCAATGATGAGAATAGCATGTAGGCTACCATCCATACCAAAATCATCCCCGTCGCCATCCCAATTGTCTTCCAAATCGATTGACGTTCCTTCTTTTTGGAGGTTGGTTGCAAACGGTCCGTTAAGAATGGTGCACATGCCCCACCAATAATTGAAATGGCAAGCATTGCAGTGATTCCTGCTGGTCCCGGCTCTGAAGTAACTGACTTAGGCTGGAAAATCATCATGATTCCAAATATTAATGCAAAAATCATTAAGAACACCATACCATTGTCCAAAGCTTTCATCCAATACTTAGTTTCTACAGGTGCCTTCTTAGGCCCTTCGATGATTTCTTTAACCCGATCTGTTGGTGTGCCATAGATCTGTTTAGCCGTTTCACCTTTTAACTGACCTTCCAGTAAACGCAACTTAGTGTCTTGCAAAGCTTCTTCTTTTTTTTCTTCAGATAATTTATCATTTTCATTCAGTTCTTTTGTTAAACGAAACATGAAATCTTCATTTCGTTTTGTGTAGGTTTGCTTGGCTTTTCGTTCTGAATGAACCTGCTTACCCGCATTCCGTTCCGTTGTCTTATCTTCACTCATTTGATTCTCTCCTCTGTTTACGATTGCTTACACATTGAATCTAAATTCAATAATATCGCCATCTTGAACCACATAATCCTTACCTTCCAAGCGAAGTTTTCCGGCTTCACGAACAGCTTGCATGCTACCGTCTTTATCAAGATCAGCATATGAAACTGTTTCGGCACGAATAAAGCCCCGTTCAAAATCAGAATGAATAATACCAGCACATTGGGGTGCCTTCATGCCTCGTTTAAACGTCCAAGCACGGGTTTCAGGACCACCAGCTGTGAAGAATGTTTCCAACCCTAAAAGCTTGTATGAAGAGCGAATCAAACGATTTAGACCGGGCTCTTCAATTCCTTCTGCTTCTAAGAAATCTTTTTTGTCGTCATCATCTAATTCAGCAATTTCTTCTTCAGTTTCAGCAGAAATCCCCAAAACTTCAGCTTCAGGATCGTCTTTAGCCACATAATCCTTAATTGTTTTGTAGTACTTTGAGTTTTCAGGATCGGCCATATCATCTTCGGCAATGTTTGCAACATACAAAACAGGTTTTGAAGTTAATAGGAAGAAACCACGCACAATTTTCATTTCATCTTCATCAAAATCAATTGAACGAACAGCCTTACCGCTTTCCAAAACTGGCTTGATTTTTTCAAGAACTGCTAATTCTGCCAAAGCATCCTTATCACGGCTTTTAGCCGCCCGTTGCACTTTGCCTAAACGTTTATTAACGGCGTCCAAATCAGCAATGCTCAACTCCAAATTAATGGTTTGAATATCTTCAATTGGATCGACTTTACCAGAAACGGTTGTGATGTTGTCATCATCAAATGCGCGGACAACGTGCACAATTGCATCTACCTGACGAATGTTTTCAAGAAACTTGTTTCCCAAGCCTTCGCCCTTGCTAGCACCTTTAACAATTCCGGCAATATCCGTAAATTCAAAAGTAGTTGGCACAATTTTTTTAGCCGGAATAATTTCTTGAATTCTGGCTAGTCTTGCGTCTGGAACTTCAACCATCCCTACGTTAGGATCGATCGTTGCGAATGGATAGTTCGCCATTTCCGCACCGGCCTTAGTAATTGCATTAAACAAAGTTGATTTTCCAACGTTAGGTAAACCAACAATTCCTGCTGTTAATGACATTTTTCACACGCTTTCTTTAATAATTTTAATTTAAGTGTATACATGTAATATAGTAACAAAAAAGGGCAGCTAGGGACAGGGGCAGTATTCAAAAACCTAGATTTATTGGTAAATTTAACGTCATTCCAAAAAATAATATTACTAGGTGCCAAATTCCAATTTTTTATGTTGCTGAGTAAAGTTTTTTTCGCATTTTATCTGCCCAGTGCTAAACTATAGGCAACTCGGTTAAAAAAATAGGAATTCATACTTTTTTAAACCAAATTCAGGGGAAATTATGCAAAAGATTAAACTATTCTTCGTTCTGACCACTGTTGCAATTGTTGGTTTCTGCCTGCCAACAACAATTAACGCAGCAGACACGACAACTTCAAAACCATTTCCCAACAACGAAATTTTAGGTGTGGGATCGTACTTTAACGCGTTTGCTGCCGGAACCATGACAATCGATGCGAATAACACTTCAAATTTAGAGGGACGTTATGCCGCTAATAGTCTTGAATCCAGCACAGATAGTTGGAATACGCGAACCAGCAACACACAGTGGGGGCAAATCACAAGTGATGTTTCAGGAACCATTTCTGGAACACCATTGTTTACGGCCAATAAAGTTGATTCTAGCACCACTTATGGCAACTATATGCGTCACATGCTAGATCCAAACACGCGTCAACGAGCTTCAATGGCAGCGCCCGTCGTTTCATCTAAGAATTCAATCGTCATTAATAATCTTCGTGCTGAGGCTAAAGACTACACAGACACTGACAAAACTAATCACGCTTCGTTATTAGATATTTTAAATATGGACAAAAACGTTGGCGACACTTCCGATTTTTCTGGCACGAATGGTTCTACCCTTGCTTCTGTGAGTGGAAAAGCGCTTGATCCGGATGCCACGGATGCCTCTAATTACTTTGATGCGGCCGCCATTCAGTTTAATAAAATTTCTCAATATTATGATCAACTAACACAACCGGATTCAGACGATAACAAAAACGAAGACAAAGTTGTTGCAAACGATCAGGTAAATGCCGTAAAGGTTACGCAAACCACCCCTGAATACCAAAACTACACTAATTTAACGATCGATGTCACTTTGCCGGATGACTACAGTTCTGATGATAACTACAAAACACCACCAGTGATTATGGTCGGGATTAATGCTGATAACGCAACTGACAAGAACTTAAATTTAACTATTAAAATTCATAATATGAACACCGCAACAACTTCAGTTCAAGCTGGTGATTCATCGTATGATTCGTATACCTATGCGCCTTACATTTTTATTAACTGGGATAATGTCACAACGCAGAGTCCCTTCAGTAACTGGCAAGGATCTTTTAAAATGAAAGCCTATGCCGGAACAGATTCAGATGAAGAACCTGCCAACTCTGGTAACGGTACCCAACAAAGTCAGTTATTTTCAAGTCACGTTTTAAATAATTTCCCCAACGCGACAACCAGCGGCACAGACACCCTTAAATTTGGCAATACCGCTGATGACAGCCAATTATGTGGGGCAATGCTGCTTCCAAATGCGAGCGTGTCGTTAAATTCAGGAAGTCGGACACTATATGGCAGTATTCTATCAGGAAAAAATATTACAATTGCTCATGACATGCCAGCTTCGCGTTTAATCGCCGGGACGTTTGACGTCAATAACATCTCCGGAAATGTTTTCTCTGATTTACATTCTGTAAATCCTTATATTAAAAATCTGAATTTGGTCACAACTAATGCTTTAACTGATAAGGCCATCACAGCTGGATCAACCGGTGACTCGGCCAACAAAAAGGAAATTACGGTAACAGATCCGACTAAATCAGTTGGCTTGACAGGAACTGTGGTCACTAGAAATAAAAACTATCAGTTATTCTATCGTCTTAACAATGACAAAACCGCGACATCCTGGAAAAAACTGAACGCTAGTGGGGTGAACACAAATAGTAACAGTAACTTTAAGGTAAACAACTTAACCAGTTTATCCGGTTATCAACAGAAACTATCTGCTGAGTCAATGCAATCTGGGAGTGCCAGTGATCTCCCCACTCTGTCGACGATTGGTGGCAGTTTGCAACGCCAAAATCAAATTGAAATCGTGGTGGCACCGAAAACTGACGACTCGGGTCAAGCAATCACTGCAGATTCTGATTTATCTGCTTATCAGCACACCACCATTAATTTGACAGAAACCGGAAAATTAACTGCTGATATTCCAAATACATTTCAGCTGACACCTAGTTCAGACGATCCCGATGTCTACAGTTCATCAAGCGACTCACAAAATATCACAATTCAAAATGATTGGCGTGTTCCCTATACGCTTAGTGTGCAGTACAACGACGCTCTGGCCGCCAAGTTTCCTGTAAATGGGTTGAATCTGTTTGATCAACCTAAACTGGTAAGCTACACTGCCAATGGCAATGCTTTCGATATTAACCAACCACTATTGCAGCAGTTGGCGGATAACGCATTATTAGCAACGTCTTCCACCAACTTTCAATTAAAGCTTAATGTCTCAAAGCTTTTGGCCAGTGGTGCTGTTCAATCTGGAAAGGAGTACGGAATTCCCCTCTATTGGACGTTGAAATATGACTTAGCTTCCTAGAAAAATGAAAACACTTACAAAAAATTAGTAATTTTCATTGTATTTGCCATTTAGACCCCGTATAATGTGTAATTAGCCACTCAAAAACGGACGGCTAATCAGGCCGAGAATAGGGAGTTCACAATATTATGAAAAAGAATCAATTAATTACTGTATTAAGTGTATTAGGAATTAGTTTTGCATTAGGTTTAAGTACCACTTCAGTTCAAGCTGATAGTACTGGCACAAGTTCTGTGGGAGAATTTATAGCGCTGGTAGTTTGAGTATCGATAGTGTTCCAGATTTCAACTTCGGTTCAACTAGTGTGAAGGATATGACTACAGGAACTACCTTGAATTATCAAAGCGGTAGCAATAATAAGCTTACTGTTTCTGATTATCGAGGCACTTCAAATCCCGAATGGACTTTAGAAGCTAGTTTATCCGATTTCACTAGTGGTAACAGTAAAGTTGCTGGATCAATTAATTTAGCTACTGACACAAAGGCCGCTGGCACAATTAACGGTGCTGCTAGCGAGGTTTGGAACAATGTTGATGCTGCAACAAACGGAACCGGTGCCGCATCCGCAACTGTAAGTACTGATACGAAATTAGTCACAGAAGCTAATTCTGCTGTAGATGGTGGAACTTACACTTCTGATATCACTTGGACCATGACCAACACGGCTGCTTCTGCCAAATAATCGTTCACCTATTTATATAATTCAGTTGAAGAGTAATCACGACCGATAACTTTCATAAGTTAACGTCACTTACTCTTTTTTATTTGCAAAGGAGAAAATGATGTTTCGAAAACTTATAAAAACTATTTTGGCAATTGGGATCCTTGGCCTTATATCACTTGCCGCGCCTCATTCCGTTCATGCTGCCGGTGCCGGATTTACGATCACTCCCATTGCCAGCAAGCAACAAAATGATTCGTCGGTCTCTTACTTTGATCTAAAACTTAAGCCTAATCAAACTGCTCAAGTCAAAGTTAAGATAACCAACACAACCACCAAAACGCTTAACTTGATTGCATCTCCCAACACGGGATACACCACAGATAGCGGTTCGGTTGCTTACGACCTTCAAAAATTAGGCAGCAAGAGTACGGCTCCTTATCAGTTACAAACACTGATGGGTGGGCAACAAAAAATCGCCGTGCCAGCCAAGAGTCAAAAGGTCGTTACTTTTCCGATTAAGATGCCGACAACGCCGTTTAAAGGTGTTTTAGATGGCGCAATTTACTTTCTCAATCCCAAAACGAGTGGGTCGACTGCCACAAACAAAAAGAGTTTTAGCATCAAAAATCGATTTGCAATGGCCTTAGGCGTTACCATTCACGAAGATACCAAAACAACTGTACTGCCAAAACTAACCTTAGGAGCTATCAGTACTGGAACCGATCAAAATGACACATTTAGCCCAGCTGTGAAGGTTAAACTTAATAATACTCATGCAACTTTGACCAAAAAACTAAAAATCAAGAGTCAAGTTTCGCAAAATGGGAAGACGCTGTTTAAGACAAATACCAGCAACTTAACCATGGCGGCAAATTCAAATTTCAATTATGCGATTACCACCAACCATACTGCGCTCAAAGCTGGTACTTACCGGCTGCACCTAGTCGCACGTAGCGGTTCGCAAAAATGGACCTTTAATCGTAATTTTGTCATCACCAAAACACAGGCAAAAACCGCCAATCGGCATGCCCGGGTTAAAAAGAATTACTTCATCTGGTATATCTTAGCAATTCTGTTAGTTCTTCTATTGTTACTTATCGCCTTTTGGTTTGGCCGCAGTTCTTCAAAACAGAAAAAATAAATTTCAAAAAAAGGATCTGTAATCGTTGTTATCATACGATTACAGATCCTTTTAGCTAGGCTTTTGCTTTTTTTAAAACTTTTTTCAGTTTACGTTCAAAATCACGGCGCGACAGCATCACGATATGACCGCAGTTCATGCATTTAATCTTGATATCCATGCCCATCCGAATGATTTTCCATTCGTTAGCTTGACAAGCGTGCGGCTTTTTCATTTCTACAATGTCATTTAAGTCGTACATTTCACTTACCCCTAATCTAATGAAATATTCAGTAAATTCAAAATGCGGTTTAAATCGTCATTAGAAACATAATTAATTTCGATTTTTCCGCCTTTTTCTTTCTGATCCAAAACTGCTTTAGTACCGAATCTTTCTTGCAGTTGTTCTTCAATCGCCCGCACATAGGGTGATTCCTTGCGAACGGGTAAAACTGGTTTTCCTTTTTTAGGCATTTGTGCGTTCAAGCGGTTAACTAAGTTTTCTAATTGCCGAACGGTCAAATGTTCACTGACCACACGTTTCGCCAGTGGGATCAGTTTATGCCGATTCTTCAAAGCAAGCAAGGTTCGTGCCTGACCCATCGAAAGTTCGCCAGCCTGCAACATATTTTTTATTGTTTGTGGTAAACGTAACAGACGCAGATAATTTGCGATGTAAGGACGACTTTTACCTAGTTTTTCAGAAACTTGTGCTTGCGTAAAATTCAATTTTGCCATTAAAGAATCATAGGCTTGAGCTTCTTCAAGCGGTGTCAAATCTTCACGCTGGAGGTTTTCAATTACGGCCGCTTCCATTGTCTCTGCATCGCTTAATTGGCTGATCAAAGCAGGAATAGTGTGCAATCCAGCCATTTTAGCAGCTCGAAAACGTCGTTCACCTGCTATTAATTCATAGTAATTCTTGGCAGCCTCTTGTTTACGTACGATAATTGGCTGAAACACACCAGATTCTTGAATAGAATTGGCAAGTTCACGCAACGCTTTGGCATCAAAATTATGACGTGGCTGATACAGATTGGGATGAATGTGACTTAAATTGATTTCAACAACTTGTTTGGAATCTTCATCACGCAAAAGTTTTTCAGCACCCATTGAAGTTTTAGCTTTGCTTGTCATTCTTTACGACTTCCTTTTTTCGTACTCACAATTGGTTCTCGGTTAGGTGTTCCCGGTTTTCGGGGATATTTTTTTGGCGTTTTTGTCACTTTTTCAATCCAAACCAAATGGCGTTCATCACCGGAAACTGGCAAACTTAGTTGTTCGTCTTTAATTAATTTACCACCCAGAATTTGAATTGCTTTGTCAGCATCTTCCACTTCATCTTCTGTATGACTTGCCTTTAATGCCAGCATTTGACCGCCAATCTTAACCAGTGGCAAACACAATTCCGTCAAAACAGATAAGCGAGCAACCGCCCGGGCCGTGACTAAATCAAAGGATTCACGATAAGCTAGTTTGGGAGCGGCAAAGGTTTCAGCTCGATCGTGACACAAGGTGACGTCACTTAACTCCAGTTTTTGAATCAAGTTGTGAAGGAAAGTGATCCGCTTGTTTAACGAATCCACAATTGTCACCTTTAACTGCGGAAAAACAATTTTCAAAGGGATTGATGGAAATCCAGCGCCAGCACCCACATCACACAAAGTGATTGGTTGCTGAAACACCGCTGGATTTTGAATTCCAGGTAGCAAAGAGTCATAGAAATGCTTCAAATAAACATCTTCCTCATCGGTAATTGCCGTTAAGTTGACATGTTCATTAATCATGACTAAATATTTATAATATGTATTAAATTGCTGCATCTGTTTATCAGATAAATTAATGCCTTGGGCAGCGAGGGCTTGTTTAATTGCTTCTGGGTTCATATAATCCTCCATTGTGAAACAAAAAGTGTTCCACATCATTATAAACGATTTTTAATGCCGGAACAAGATAACTTACTAATCAATTGACGCGGCGAATTCCTATTATATCAGTTTTTGAGGCAAGTTTTCCAAACCAAAGCGATTTGAGCATGGTAAAATTTAACTGCTAGTCAAAATTAAGAAATTAAGGACAACTCGAATGTTAAATACATGGCTTCAAGGGTTATTATTTGGTGTCGCGTATATCGCACCAATTGGGTTACAAAATTTATATATGATCAACACCGCTTTAGCCCAGCCCCGTCGCAGAGCGCTAAGGGTGGCGTTAATTGTAACTTTCTTTGATATTTCACTTGCGGTGTCATGTTTTTATGGCATTGGTAAACTGCTTGAACTGTACTCATGGCTTGAGCTAGTCGTACTTGCAATTGGGAGTGTTATTGTAATGTACATTGGTATTACGTTGTTGCTATCACACAGTCAAAGTGCCAGTCATAATAATCATAGCGGCCAGTTTAGCTACAAAAGTGTAGTTGTTTCTGCCTTTAGTGTGGCTTGGCTAAATCCACAGGCCATATTAGATGGCACCATGTTACTTGGTGCCTTCCGGGTTTCGTTGGCGTCTAATGTGCAAAACTATTTCATTTTAGGCGTCGCAATGGCTTCCGTTATCTGGTTTTTAAGTTTAACCACCATTACTTCGGCTTTAAAGGATCGTTTTCAGCCGCGCTTTTTAGTACTATTAAATCGAATTTGCGGCATTATTATCATTGTGTATGGTATTAAATTGCTGGTGATATTTTTTCAAAAACTTTGATTGCAAAAGGCCCTCAAAATTAATTTGAGAGCCTTTCGTTTACTATTCAAAAATTATTTTATAGCTTCCTTAGCAATCTTAGCAGTTGTTTCAGCACTGTTTCCACTGACTTGAACAACCTTATTCTTTTGTTGCCAGCTAATATTATTAACTGGTTTCTGCTGAGCACCATCATAAACAACCACGTTACCCCGAGTGACGTTTTGAGTAATAACCTTGTTACTCTTTAAAGATTTTTTCACTTTATTCGCGACGGCTGTCACAGTTTTGTTAGTTTGATTAACCGAAGAAGTCGTTAAATCTTCTGTATCGGCCACTGTGGTTACAGTCCAGCCATTTTTTTGCCATTGCACATAAACGTGGCCCATGACCCCTTGGCTGGTTGCCTTGGTACCATCTGATAACGTAACTTTAGTCCCATCCGCATTCGTTAGATTTTGCGTGTTTTCAAAACCTGTCTTAGCTTGGCTAGTAGTCCCATATTTTTGCTGTTTATAGGTTGCCGTTGTTGCGCTATTAGCACCGTTTGAATACGTTACTTTGCCACTAGTACTGTTTCCAGTGACTGTTTGGACTTCAGTTTGTGTCCCGTCAACTTTTTCTGGAGCAGCTAAGCCCTTGTCGGCAGGCGTCGTCACTGCATGAACAGTAACATTATTGTTTGTCATGGTCGTCCCGCCAATTCCAAGCAAGGCTAAACCGACGACAAAACTGCATCCCATTACCACGATTCTTTTTTGTTTTTTCATATGATTAACCTCCTTTAATTAATTGTGACGACATTTTTATTTACATATCCGACCCAAGTATTTCCACTATACAACGAGTAATAAGTGTGGCCATTCGGATGATTGTAATAATATTTCACCGTATAGATTTTTCCGTAATAATTATTGGTACTGCCTAATTTTTTAGTGAAGGATAGATTCTTCCAAATAGTTTGATTTTTCAAAGCAATTTTGACCGTTTTTTTAGTACCAATTGCCCGCCAGGTTGCCTTGGCATTGACATAACCAAACCACGTGTTTCCTTTATAAAGTGAGTAGTATGCCTGACCGTTACCACGAATATACTGGTATTTAATTGTATAACTCTTATTCATATAATTTTTAGTGTAGTGTTTAACCTTGGCCCATAAGAAATTGTTCCAAACACTGTAAGTTGATTTGTGAATTGTGGCCGTATGTTTGTAACTGTGCGCTGTCATCACTGTCATGGCGTTGGCATTAACATACCCTACCCATTTACCATTTTTGTCATAAAGCGATAAATAAGTGCTTCCGTTTTTATGCTTATATGAATATTTTGCGTAATACGTTTTACCACTTTTTACCGTTTTACCGTTTTTAGCTGTAAACGCTAGGTTTTTCCAGATGGTGTAACTTGATTTGGAACTGTTCTCTGACACGTATTTACCATATTTACTGATTGTGCCGTAATTGCTGGACGCCGTGCTAGTGGACAAGAACCAAGAAGTTGCCTTCCCATATTTCAAACTAGCATCCACATACTGTGCGATTGGAGAACTATACCAGTCATCGGAAAACTGCCAAAGCACATGCGAAATAGCAGTTGGTTCGATTGATGTATAATCTGCTAACCAAAAACCGTCGTAGCTCTTCATAGCTGATGCCGCATAGGTCTGTGCAAAGCTATTGTAGGAGTAAAATAACACATGCTTGGATGTTAAACTGTTAAGTTCTGTATACCACTCTTTTGTGGCAGAATTAGTGGTACCACTTGTCACTGTTTGTTCTTCGTAATCATTGACGTAAAAACTTGCGTTAGGTGCCCGCGTGTAAAGATCTTTGGCTTCTTGTTTGGCATCTGAAGTACTTATGTACTGACTAAATGAGTAAACACCATATTTCAAGCCATATTGCTCACACAAAGCGGCATTTTGGGCAAAATACTTATCTTTATAATCACTACCATATTGAACTCGTAAAATAATGAATGGTTCTACTTTGGCCAAATTTTTAACCTGTGTTGCTGTTAGTTTTCCTTGCCATTCCGACAAATCTGGAACTTGTGAATTAAGCGTAGTGGCGTGGGTTGTTTGCATGGTAAAACCAGCAAATATCAAAAATCCCATAACCACTAGTATAAATTTCAGGCTCCAGTTCTTTTTCCATGTCGGATGCATATGTACTGAATTCATATAAAGACTCCCTTTCTAAGTAAAAGAGGAATTACCTTAAAAAAATCAATATGGACAGATCATGTAAGCATCCTTTACAGCAACCCGTTTTCGTGCCTTATATTGCAAAAAATCCCTGATAATAATATTATCGGGGATTTTTAGTTGTGCTATTTAATTTTATTGGTTGTTTTTAAGGAAATCCCGAGATAAATTAGGACCTAACGTCCCTTAAAAATAGGTTACTAAATAAATATTAAATGAATATTAAAATAACCGGATTCAGAACTACTTTTTAATTAAACTAAATAAGTTTTACTGTTTGTTTAGTTTTGGCTAATGAATAAAAAGCAACATTTTCTCAAAAATCATCTGAATTTTTATTGTAAACCCTAGCCTTCAAACTTATAATCTTCATCAATGACCAAAATTGGTTTGATTGTCTTACCACTTATGGAATCTGCATTTGCTTGATTAATTTCACTGAATTTGTAGAATTTCTCTGTTTTGTCAAAGTCAAACATTCCTTGACGGTAAAATTCAATCAAACGAGGTACATCAATTTGCGGAATGGAGTCACCCATATTGACGCCGATAACTGCCTTATCATCGACACACAAATCATTCCAAGTATCCACATCAATGTGATGAGGTGTCACAGCAATACATGCAGATACACCTCCTTGAGCCAGAGCTTTAATAGAGGTTTCCATCACACCTGCAACACCAGTTGTATCTACTGCAAAGTTAACACCATGTCCATTTGTAAACTTTTTAATTGCTTCAACAGCATTTTCATTTTTGCTATTAATCACTTGGGTGGCACCTAGTTCTTTAGCTAATTTCAAACGCCCGTCATTAATATCTACCGCAATTACACGGGTACAACCAGAGATTTTTCCCGCCATCATCGCAGCTAGTCCAACAGCACCGGTACCAAAGACAGCAATAGTTTGTCCTGGATGTGGCTTCAAAGTATTCAGGACAGTCCCACTTCCCGTCACGTAGCCACAGCCTAATGGACCCAATTTTCGCAAATCAAGATTCTTAGATACTTTAACTGCATTACGCTCTCGCACAATAGTATGTGTGGCAAAAGATGATTGATCAAACATGTCACAAACTTTATGGCCATTCTCAGTAAAATGAGCGCTACCATCAGGACGTACACCAGAAAGATTATTTTCTGCATAGTGTAAACATTGCGTTGGAACACCCTTCAAACAGTTTTCGCAATTTCCGCAAGCATAAAACGAAAGAACAACGTGATCGCCCGGCACAAAATTTTGCACATGTGAGCCTACTTTTTCAACGATTCCTGAACCTTCATGACCCAAAATGATCGGATAACCAATTTCCGCATCTCCCTTTCGAAGTGCCTCATCGGAATGACAAATTCCCGTCGCCACCACTTTAACCTGTATATCGTCTGGTTGCATCTCTGCCAGTTCCACATCATCTTTAACTTCAAAATCAGCACCTTTTTCACTAACAACAGCTGCTTTAACTCTCATTCTAAAAAGCCTCCTAATAGCTATATAATCGTTTTTACACATTTGTTATAGCAGTTTGTAAAAAGAATTGCAAAATTTCACAAAAAATACCTAGTAGCTCTAACATCTCCTTCAAATCATTAAAGGAGGCGAAAAACAAAAGAACTAAGTTTCTAAGAATTCAATCTTAAAAACCCAGTCCTATTCCAATTACTTAAAATGTTTTTGAATGACATCTCGTGATTCCTTCAGCTTACCTACGTTTTCATCAAAATTCATAGAGATGTAGAAATAGTAAAGTAGATCCATCACATATAGTTGCGCTATTAGGGAGGTTGTGGCGGCTGTTCGAAATTTTTCATTTTCTTCACTATCATCGTGAACCAAGACAATGTCACTCTTTTTTGCCAAAGTGCTTTTTTCGTCGTGCGTAACTGTAATTACTGGTACGTCATGTTCATGCGCCACATCTGCCAGCTTTTGGCTTTCCAAAGTTTCTCCTGTGTTTGAAACCAACACCAAAACAGTTCCAGATTTTACAATTCCTGTTGCAATTAGGTGCGTGTCCATCGTCTGAACTACCGGTTTACCAATACGAATAAACTTTTGTTGAAAGTCAGCCGCGACAATACCTGAGGCACCTAATCCATATGCATAAACATCATCAGCTTCACTAATTAGCTGAGCTGCTTGGGAAACTGCTTTATCTTTCAAAGTTAGATTGGTCTGTTCAATTGTATGTCCAATTCTAAACTCCATTTTTTGTTTAACTACATTCAGTGGATCTTTGGGATCAACCTCTGTATACAAACTGTCGTCCATTTTAGTTTCTGCAGAAAGTTGAATTTTTACACCAGGGAAACCGTCAGTACTTAAAATTTTGGCCAAGCGAACCACTGTGGCCGCACTAACACCTGCTCTATTAGCTAACGTGTCGGCATTCATTCCAATAACTTGTTGTGGATGATCTAAAATATATTGTGCAACTTTTCGTTCAGATTTTGAAAATGAAGTGATTTGACTATGAATAGAAAATAGAATACTTTTCATATACTTTTCCTACCTTACTAGCTGGCCGGAGTTGTATTCATTACCACCGTATCGCTTTGAACGTCTGTGTTATCAGGCACCTTATCAACCGTAAAATCCTGACTGTTTGTAATGATTGCCAACGTAACTGTATCATACCCAGCTTTAGCAACTTCTGTCCAGTCTACTTTTCCAACCACTTGATTTTGGGTCACAACATCACCTGGTTTAACGCTTAAGTCAAAGTATTTCCCCTTCAGATTAACCGTATCAATGCCCATGTGAACTAGTACTTCTTCCCCAGCATCACTTGTATATCCAATTGCATGCCCTGTATCGGCTACAAACATTACTTTCCCATTCACGGGCGAATAAACCAGTGAATCATCTTTAGGCTTAATTGCGACGCTTTTTCCCATAGTTTCTTTAGCCATAATTGGGTCGCTAACTTCACTAACGGAAATTTGTTGGCCTTTAACAGGAGCTGTTACAGTATCTTTAGTATATGAAACTGATTCTTTAACTTCTTCATTTTTGACATTTGAATCAGAATTAGTCACAGGTACAACAGCATCAGCAGTGGCAAGTTCAGGATCAACAGCATCCTTTGGAATTCCAAAGAAATAGGTTGCAACAAAGCCACCAGCATAAGCAGCAAGTAAACCAAAGACATAACCCATCCAGTGACCATTATTAATTAAAGGAATTAAAGCTACGCCGGAAGGTCCGATGGCAATTGCACCAATATGTCCCAATCCGCCAATAACTGCGCCTCCAATACCACCTCCAATACAGGCGGTGATAAATGGTTTACCAAGTGGTAGTGTCACTCCATAAATCAAAGGCTCCCCAATTCCAAGAATTCCAACTGGTAATGCACCTTTAATCATGTTTGTAAGTTTGTGGTTTCGATGACAACGAATCCACAGTGCAATTGCAGCACCAACTTGGCCAGCACCAGCCATTGCCAGGATAGGTAGTAATGGTGTCATACCAGTTTTGTTAATCATTTCAATATGAATAGGGGTTAAAATTTGGTGCAGTCCAAACATTACCATTGGTAAGAATAAGGCACCCAAAACAAATCCTGAGAATGCACCACCAACATTTAATACCCACTCAATACCACCAACCAATGATGTGGAAACAACACCAGCAACTGGCATAACTAAGAAAATTGTAAATATTCCAACTACAAACAATGAAATCGTTGGTGTCACAATAATATCAATTGAATCCGGAATCCACTGATGTAATTTCTTCTCAACTAAGGAAAGGATCCAAACAGCAAAAATTACACCAATAATACCGCCTTGCCCTGCTGCTAAGGCCTGTCCATTAAATATATTGTGCAATGGAGCGGTTGGAAGTACACCGGTTAATAACGTCACAGCACCGATAACACCACCTAGTCCAGGAGTCGCTCCAAACTCATTAGCACTATTAATACCAACATAGATTGCTAGATAGGAAAATACACCATTTTGAATAACTTTCATAACCATGATAAAGTCATTCCAACTCTTACCAATATCGCCCGCGAGAACCATGTTAGAAAGGACCGCTGCAACACCACCAATTAAACCAGCACCAACAAAGGCTGGAATCAATGGAATAAAAATATTCGAAATTGATTTCAAGATTCTCTTAATTGGCGTTTGCTTCTGCTTTGCTTTTTGCTCTGCTTTAACTCTGGCAGCTTTTGCTTCGACCATTTCTTTATCAGTTAAATGACTATTACCGCCGACATCATCTGGAAATGGCTCGCCCAGTTTTACACCAACTTCGTCAACCATTTCTTGGGCAACTTTGTTTACCGTTCCTGGTCCAATGACAACCTGAAGTGTTTCATCATCAACAACGCCTAAAACACCATCAATATTTTTCAATCCTTCCATATTGACCTTATCCATATCGATAATTGTCATTCGCACTCTAGTCATACAGTGAATTAGCTTTTCAACGTTACTAGGACCACCCACATTTTGATAAATTTCACGTGCAAGTCGTTTAATTTTTTCATCAGCCATTAGTTTGTACCTCCCTTAATTGTTTTACGAACAAAGCCATGTGCATCTTTCAAACGTTCCTTAGCTTCATTTTTATTTAAATCAGTTAAAATCATAACAATTGCTAACTTTACATTTTGATCAGCAGAATTAAATGCTTTTTCTGCTTTTGAATAATCACACTCTGTAGCCTGCATAATAATTCGTTTGGAACG
The DNA here is from genome assembly GCF_003533255.1 of Pediococcus sp. Classification (NCBI taxonomy): domain Bacteria; kingdom Bacillati; phylum Bacillota; class Bacilli; order Lactobacillales; family Lactobacillaceae; genus Pediococcus; species Pediococcus sp. The sequence goes on along the minus strand of NZ_DOEM01000019.1, from coordinate 3,637 downwards.
CTCTACCAATTTATCGTTTGTTGGTTTTACATCGACCATAAGATTCTTGTAGACCTTGCCAATCCCAACCATTGAAACGGTGGATAACATGTTTAGAACCATTTTTTGAGCGGTACCTGACTTCAAGCGAGTTGATCCAGTTAAGACTTCAGGACCAACAGAAATTTCAATTGCAACTTTAGCATGTTTGCTAATTTCCGCATGATCATTGCAAGCTAAACTAATTGTTTTTGCACCAACTTTGGTGGCATAGTCCAAACCGCCAATAGCATAAGGTGTTCGTCCGCTGGCTGCAATTCCAACTACCGTATCATTTTCAGTAAGGTTTCTGTCTTTTAAATCTTCTTCTCCTAGTTCTTTAGAATCTTCAGCACCTTCTACAGCCAAAGTCATAGCTTGTTGTCCACCTGCTATTAATCCTTGAACCATTTTGGGATCTGTTCCAAAAGTTGGTACACATTCAGCTGCATCTAAAACGCCAAGTCTGCCGCTTGTACCTGCTCCCATATAAATGAGCCTACCGCCACTTTTAAAGCTTTTGACAATCTGCTTCACAGCCACCGTAATTTCTGGCAATGCTTTTTTAATACTAACAGGAACTGTCTGATCCTCAGTATTCATTAATTCCAGAACTTTTTCAGTAGACATTTCATCAAGATTCATGGTTTTTGCATTTCTTGTTTCAGTTGTTAGTTTACTTAAATCAATCATTATTTATCTCCTTCATCTGGTTTAAATTCAATTCCAGTGTTCTCTTTTATTAAAACAAGCATGGACAAATCATTAGCTATCACATGACCAATCACGTTCACTTTCGGATTACTTTGTAATGTCGTTTTACAAATTTGTATTTCGCCTTGATAGCGCCCATAGCCTTGATTATCAAGTGTAATTGCACCCACATTTCTTTTTAGAGTATCGTCAGATTTAATTGACAGTTTAGTGATTTGATTTTGCTTTCGTGATTCTACCAAACGGACAACATCTCGGGAGACCTCAGGACGATTGTGCCAAACTCTTTTAAATAGCGTCGTATAGTCTGATTTGACCTGCAACTGCACTTTATTGTGTAATTCATAGTCGGCAAACTTTTGCATAAGTTGTTTGGAAATTTGGGGATCACCGATGAAAACTTTATCAACCCCCAACTTATTTTTCAGTTCATCGGCTGCAACTAAGGGATTCAAATTTCGATGAGCTTCTAAAGTCGGTAAACCTTTATAAATTGGGCCACGCAACTTTGAATCTCCTGGAACAAAAGCCATTACTGTAAAGTGGTGTTTTTTTAGCCATTGGTTCTTAGTTGCAAACCAATCCGTGTCCAATCCTGTTTCTGGACGAGGATAATAATTATGCCAAGCTTCCATATGGTCAAAATCAGCTTGATCTGCATGTAAATTATTAACGTCGCTTTCACTTATTGTGCTGGCATTCAAGGCAATGTTTAATTGATGACTCAGTTCAGCAATTTTTGAATTGCTAAATCCATCGTCCAATCTCAACGCTGAAATACCAATGTGAGTTAAGCTTCTAGCCGAACTAACTGAAACTCCTAAGTTTTTTAAACCTTTCAAATCAAGATCAACCGTTAATTTCAATTTTTGCTCTGCACAATAACCTCCAAGTAACTTCAATCGATCGACATACTTAGAGGCATCCTCCTCTGGAATATGTACTGAAGTAAACACACCTGTAAAGCCATTTCGTTTCATTTCTTTTATATAGTTTTTAGTTTGATTGTCAATTTCTTGATCAAGATAAATTGAAAAACCTAACATAGTACTATCACCTCCCATATTTGTTAACGTTTTCATTTTACGAATTGAGTATACCTCTTGTGAATTATTATTTCAACATTTTTATTAATTTAATCAATATAATTGAAATTTAATTTCTTTTGAAGGCGCAAAAAAGGACAAATCACATATTATATAATTTGCCCTAATCTCTTATTCTCCACTAACTTCCTTCACCCGAAATGCCACAATCTCGCGAATCAGTTTTACTGGTAATGGCTGGTCATAAGGAATCTGGATGGTTCCTTTAGAAGTCTGAAAGTCCTTTAATTGTGCTTCAAAGGCCACAATCGGAGCGGGCGTTGGATAAAAACCAAGATGTTTTTGCGTTGCCGCAAAATACACCAAAACTTTCCCATTTTGCTTAATAGCCGGCATATTATACGATAGCACCTCTTTTGCATCGGGAGCCGCATCTGCCAATAAGTCACGCATAATTTGCGCCACATTTTGTTGCATTTCTGGTAATCCTGCCATGTACTCTGCGACATTTGCATATTTCTCCATAGTTAACATCCTTTACTTTCTCTGGGAATTCAGTATTGCTCACACACCATTCAGTTATAAAATTCTCTTTGAAACCAATTATAACCTTCTTCACGTCATTATTCTCACCCAAGGATACCAAAAAATCGATTAAGTTATCAGGCACGCAAGCCCGACATATTTAACCGATTTTCAACTTGTTCTATTTAACTAACTTTACTTGTACCATTAACGTAATTGAGTTTTACCCCTTTTTGAACATTGAAAATATAAACATTGTATCTAATACGATTTGAGCCAATCGATTGTGCCCGCATTTCTACTCCATTAGCTAGCAAGTCGCGACCCGAATAAACTGGTTTGACTTCATAACGCACATAATGGTGAGAACTTTGCCGTAAATACTTAGCTGTTTCATTTTCATACTTCGTCATTTGCGGATCGTTTAGTGAACGGGTTCCAGTAATTAAATTCTTCCAATTATTGTTTTGTCCTGTCAACTGATACCCAATCAAATGACACCGGTTATAGAGCCAACCAGACTTCAACTTCTTGTTGTGCCACCCAGTTGGGTCTACGTAAAGTGACGCACGGGCTTTTTTAGGCATCAATCGTTTATTCAGCATAGCATTCGCATCAGTTGCCCGATTCTCGCTATCCAAATTACTATATTTTTGCCATGCACCTTTTTTGGTGGACAAAGTTGCCTTGGAAAAATTAGGGCGATCCTTATTGATGATCACTGTTTGCGTCCCGTGGTACTTAAGTGTGCTCAGTTTAGAAGTCGTTGCTGCCTTGGCCTTTTTTGCCGAAACTTTTTTAACAACCTTATGGACAACTTTTTTCTTGTGGACGACTTTCTTTTTCTTAACAACCTTTTTCTTTTTATGCACGACTTTCTTCTTGTGAACCACTTTTTTCTTTGGTGCTTTTTCAGTGGCTGACAAAGTTAATCCCCGTCGTTTAGCTGTTGTTAAACTTACTTTATAAACTTTTTTAGCTCGATTTAGACCCCGATCGTGCCGTTTATAAAAGTAATGCTTCCCTGTTCTAGTCACATAAACATAGGTCGTGGCTTGCGCAGTTTTGGTGTTGCTTGGTAACTGTTGCACATTAAACGCCAATGTAAATGTGGCAATCACTAGTATGACTAGCTTTGAAACTTTTTTCATGCTGCTCCCCTACTTTCTACCACCGCGAATGGTAAATAACTAAAGGTTGAAAGTATCAAAATCACTTCAATAATTAATATTAAACGACTTGGTTCAAAAGCAGTAGTTTAATTGCCGTCCTACGCCTCACTTAGTCTGGAAGCAAATGGGCTCAGTAGTATCGTTTATCTTAGCGGGTTTCGC